>CABUGR010000154.1 GCA_902491135.1 uncultured Collinsella sp.
GCTACCCAGACTACCCGCAAAGCCGAGTGCTTCGCGCGGAGCCGAGCCCATGTACAACGAGTTGTTAGGACTCTGGAAAACCGACGTACCGCACGACATAAACGCGACACAGCACACGATCACAGGGATAGAAGAGCGCTCGTCGAGCGTGCTTACCGCAAAGAGACCGCACACATACACGCCCAGGCCGACCGCCGTAGGGCCCTCGCAGCCAACACGGTCCGAAACCGTACCCGAAAGCGGCCCGATAAAGGCATTCACCATCGGCAGCGCCAAAAAGAGCAATCCGGAAATGTCGGAACCAAAGCCGTGGGCGTCCTGAAAATAGAACGGCAGAATAAACTCGGATGCGCCAATGCCAACGAACACGATGAGCATGCAGGCAAGGTTGATGGTGAAGGCCGAATTTGCAAAGCAGCGACGAGCGGCCTCGATCAGGGACATGGGGCGCTCGCCGGCCTCCGGCTTAACATGCGGCAGCGTGTAGAGCCCCACGATAAACGAGATCACGCCAATAGGCAGGTTGATGAGGAAGATACTCTCCCAGGGAAAGCTTGCCACCAGCATGCCGCCAAGCACGGGGCCACACATCATGCCGAGGGCCACAAAGGTCGCGAGAATACCCATGGCACGGCCACGTTCGCGCGCCGGAAACGACTCGGTGATGATACCCATGTTGTTAGCCATGGCCGCCGCGCAACCGACGCCCTGAACAATGCGTGCCAGGATAAGAACCTCGAGCGAACCCGAAAGGCCGCAAAGCAGCGAGCCGGCCGTAAAAACGATTACGCCCAGCTGGAATACGCCCACCTTGCCGCGCACGTCGCCCAAGCGGCCAAACGGCAGCATAGCCACGCATGTCGCAAGCAGGTACACCGAGCTCACCAGCTGGATGCGGTCGAGGCCCACGCCCAGCTCCTTTTGCATCACGGGCAACGCCACGGTCACGACGGTCGAATCCAGACACGACATAAGCGTCATGATGAGCACGGTAAACAGAATCGCCCATTTGTTCTTGCCATGGGTGTCGCCCTCTAGAGCAATGTGCTCGCGGCGCAACTGCTCTGCAGTTTTCTCCATATCCATCCTTTCGAGTGGCCTAACGCAAAAAACGGGGCCCCGATCGCCTGCAAACAGCCGCGATTGGGGTCCCGCCTACGGAATCGGAACGAAAGGTCACCGAAGCTTTCTGCCAGCATCGGCACCTTGTACGGAGCTAGCCTAGCACTGCTCGAGTGCCTGCTCAAGGTCGGCAATCAGATCGGCCGTGTCCTCGAGGCCGCACGACAGGCGCACCATGTCGGCGGAGATGCCACAGGCGATGAGCTCCTCATCGTTCATCTGGCGATGCGTGGCATTAGCGGGATGCAGGCAGCAAGTGCGGGCATCGGCCACGTGCGTGGCGATCTGGGCGAGCTTGAGGCTCTTCATAAAGGTCTCGGCCGCCGCGCGACCACCGTTAAAGCCAAAGCTCACAACGCCGCAGGTACCGTTGGGCATGTACTTCTGAGCCAGGTCATAGTACTTATCGCCCTCCAGGCCCGGATAGCTCACGAAGCGCACCTTGGGATGGCTCTGCAGGAACTTGGCAACGGCCAGGCCGTTCTCACAATGACGCGGCATGCGCACATGCAGGCTCTCGAGCGAGCTGTTCAGGAAGAAGGCCGCCTGCGGGTTCTGCATGGGGCCGAGGTCGCGCATGAGCTGCGCGGTGGCCTTGGTAATGAAGGCGCCCTCGCGACCGAACTTCTCGGCATAGGTCACGCCGTGGTAGCTCTCGTCGGGCGTGGTGAGACCCGGGAACTTGTCCGCATGAGCCATCCAGTCAAACTGGCCGTGGTCAACGATCACGCCGCCCAGGTAGGCAGCATGTCCATCCATGTACTTGGTGGTGGAGTGCGTAACGATGTCGGCGCCCCACTCAAAGGGACGGCACATCACGGGTGTCGGGAAGGTGTTGTCGACCATCAGCGGCACGCCGTGGTCATGTGCGGCCTTGGCAAAGCGCTCAATATCGAGCACGGCAAGGGCGGGGTTTGCGGTCGTCTCGCCAAAGACGAGCTTGGTATTGGGCTCAAAGGCTGCCTCGAGCTCCTCATCGGTGCAGTCGGGGGCGACGAACGTGCAGGTCAACCCCATACGGCCCATGGTGTGGGCGAGCAGGTTATACGTACCGCCGTAAATGGCAGAGCTTGCGACCACATGATCGCCGGCACCGGCCACGTTAAAGATCGCGAGGAAGTTCGCAGCCATGCCCGAGCTCGTGAGCATCGCGGCGGTGCCTCCCTCCATCTCGCAGATCTTGGCGGCAACGAGATCGCACGTGGGGTTCTGCAGGCGGCTGTAGAAGTAGCCCGACTCCTCCAGGTCAAACAGCTTGCCCATATGCTCCGACGTGTCGTACTTCCACGTGGTGGACTGGTAGATGGGCACCTGGCGCGGCTCGGCATCTCCCGGGTGATAGCCGCCCTGAACACATGTAGTACCGATGGTCTGCTCGCTCATATCTAGCTCCCTTGCCTGGGTTTTAGTTTTATTCGGTTCACGATACCGCTACCCCGTACCCCTCTCAACCCATCCCCAAGGTAGGTTATGGGACAAATTGATCAGGGGTATTTATCTCAAGCCTTGGGCATTTGCTCGATTGATAAAAACGAGGCATACATGAAGCTCTCGATGATTACATGCCCCGTCACGGGTACCATAGGCGGGTACACCGTGACCAAGGAGACAACGATGAAGCAAATCGATACGGCCCAGCTCGATATCACCGCCTGTCAGGCTCAGGCTGCCGAATACCACGCACGTGGCTTTAACTGCGCCCAGGCCGTCGCCTGCACGCTCGCGCCCGCCGTCGGGCTCGACCCCCAGGTCGCCTTTACCCTCACCGAGGGCTTTGGCGCCGGCATGGGCGGCATGACCGAGACCTGCGGCGCCATCTCGGGCGCCGTGGCCATCATGGGCTTTGTAATGAGCGACGGCATGGAAAACCCCAAGACCAAGGGCCAGACCTACAAGCTGTCGCGCGAAATCGCCAAGCGCTTTGGCGAGAAGAACACGACGACCGTCTGCGGCACGCTCAAGGGCATCGGATCGGACAAGGGTCCGCTCCGCAGCTGCCCCGGTTGCATCGACGATGCCGTCGAGATTGCCTGCGATGTGCTAAAGCAGCTCGCCGAGTAAACGGCAGCAACAGAAAAACGACGGCCGGCGCGCTTGGAATCCATCCAAAAGCACGCCGGCCGTCGCCGTTAGAACTCGGCAAACTCGGGAGCGCCGACCTCAATCTCCTCGCGCCCCGCCATAAGCTCGCGCATCTTAGCGCAAAACGGCTCCTGCCCCCCTGCCTTAAACGCCAAATGAAGTGTCACGGCATCCGCGTAATCGGTATCCGAAACCTTGGCACCCGAATCCTGCGCCAAACGAAGCACCTGCTCATACTGCGGATAGGCCACATGCACGTCAACAGGCACGACACTCGTCATCTCGACAATCTGCCCGGCCTCCCGAGCAGCTGCCACCGCCGCCTGCGTCGCCGCAGTATAGGCGCGCACCAAGCCACCAGGTCCCAACAGCGTGCCACCAAAATAGCGCGTCACCACGCAGCAAACATTTTTGAGCTCTGCGCCGCGCAACACCTCGAGCGTCGGCATACCGCTCGTGCGGCTCGGCTCACCATCATCGCTCTGGCGCTCGCGTCCATCGACTAAAATCCACGCGGGAACATTGTGTCGAGCGTCGTAATGACGCTTGCGGACCATCTCAATAAAGGCATTCGCCTCATCCTCGGACTCAATATGGACCAGCTGGGCAATAAACCGGCTCTTACGGTCCACAAACTCGCCCGAAACCTCAATATTCGATTGCAGAGTTAAATAGCTGTCCAACAAAGCCCCTCAACAACAAGCAAAGCAACAAACAGCCTCAATAATACGGCAAAGACCGTACCGATAACCCCAGTAAATAGAACGGCAACGCCAATGACCAGGCAAAAACAGTGAGACGTCAAGGATGACGGCGCCGATGAATCCGTCAACGAAAGCGAGAACCCGTCAGCGCGAGCAAGGTGCCTTGAAAGACGAGATTGCAACAGAAATGAGGCTGCCGATGATCAGGCACAAGCAGCGAGACGGCGTCAGCTGAGTCGATTTGGCCCGAAAGAGGAGGGAGCACGCCTTATGGCGGCGACCGACGAATGAGCGC
>CABUGR010000155.1 GCA_902491135.1 uncultured Collinsella sp.
CGTTCCTGCTATCTCCATAGGCCGCAGCGTGGCGAAAAGCACCGTCTGCTCGATATGGCATCCAAAAATGCGCGCCATGCCCTCATGCGCTACATGATGCGAACGGGGTACGCTGACGACCGCACCAATCAAGCGCTCCTGGAGCTCGAAAGTGCGTTGGCGCTGCCATCGCCGCCGTTGCGTATCGAGTGCTTCGATATCTCTACACTGCATGGCACCTTTACGGTCGCCTCGATGGTGGTGTTTACCAACGGGCGCGCCGACAAGAGCCAGTACCGTCGTTTTAAAATTCAGGCCGAATTGGACGAGGCAAACGACTTCGTGTCGATGTCCGAGGTGCTGGGACGACGCTATGCTCCCGAGCGCATGGCCGACGAGCGCTTTGGCTCGCGCCCCGATTTGCTCGTTGTCGATGGCGGTAAGCCGCAATTGACCGCTGCGATCAAGCAACTTGAGGCTCTTGGGCTCGATATACCAGTTTGTGGCTTGGCGAAGGCCGACGAGGAAGTTTTTGTGCCTTGGGACGAGACTCCTGTCGTGCTGCCGACCGGGTCTGCTTCGCTCTATCTAATTAAACAGGTACGCGATGAGTCCCACCGATTTGCCATCACGTTCCACCGTGAGTTGCGCGATAAAGCCATGACGGTTTCGGTACTCGATGACGTTCCGGGCGTGGGACCCACCAGAAAACGTGCCCTTATGCGCCATTTTGGCTCGATGAAGCGTTTGCGCGCGGCGAGCGAGCAAGAGATCGCGGAAGTTCGCGGCATACCTGCCGATGTTGCCAAGGCGGTCCACGAGGCGCTCGTTGCATGGAATGCCGAGCGCGCCGAGGCGGCGGCTGGCCATTCCGATAGCTAAACACGAGCCTAAACAACTGATATACATGATTGCGCGATTTTCAACCATTTATTTCGCCATGATTGCCTGCTGGTTTCGGGTTTTATTAACGCTAAAACGTTTGACTAACCCAAGCGAAAACCCTGCTATCCTGCGGGTTGACGAAGACTGATATCTCACCTCGCCGATACATACTGTCTGGCGAATCATTTGTCAATGAATTCGGTGAACGGTAGTAAATACCGTTCAAGCGTATGTATGTATCGGTCGCCGAGCGCGGCACCTCAGTTGGGTTCGTCGGTAGGTAAGGTATATATCGTCCGCAAGTTGCGCGGGGGCACGTCTAGGTGCTCCCGAGTAAGATTCTCTATTGATAGGAGAAGACATGGCCATCATCAACAAGGGTATGTCCAGGCGTTCGTTCCTCGGCCTCACCGGCAGCGTCGCTGCTGTCGCCGGCCTTGGTCTCACTGGCTGCGGTGGCAGCTCTAGCGACGAGGGTTCCGCTTCCGGCTCCACCGATTCCGCCAACCGTGGCGGCGGCGTGATCACCGCTGGTTCCGCTTACGCTCCGTCCAGCTTCGATCCCGCCAGCACCGGCTCCGCTGTGGGCCTGGGTGCTAACTGGCACGTCGTCGAGGGCCTCTACGGCATCGATTACCACGACTACAGCACCTTCAACGAGCTCGCCACCGACGATCCCAAGTCTGTGGACGACACCACTTTCGAGGTCACCATCCGCAAGGGCGCCAAGTTCTCCGATGGCACCGAGGTCACCGCTGACGATGTCGTTGCCTCCTATACCGCTTGCGCCGCTTCCGCTACCTATGCTCCGTTCTTCCAGCCCTTCGAGTCCATCGAGGCCAAGGACGCCAGCACCGTGACGGTCAAGACTAAGGTCCCCAACTTCTCCCTGCTCAAGGATCGTCTGGCCATCGTCCGCGTTACCCCGGCCACCCAGACCGAGGAGGATCGCGCCAAGCAGCCGATCGGTTCCGGCCCCTGGATGTACGACTCTATCTCCGATACCGAGATCACCTTGGTTCCCAACCCCGAGTACAACGGTGAGTATGCTGCCGAGGATAAGAAGATCCAGTACAGCATCCTGACCGACCCCACCGCTCGCGTTACCGCTCAGCAGGAGGGCTCCACGCTCGTTATGGAGCTCGTTACCGCTGACGCCGTCGACCAGCTCGAGAGCGCCGGCTGCAAGATCGATAACGTTCAGGGTTTCGGCACCCGCTTCATCATGTTCAACGTCGCCAAGGAGCCTTGGAACAACGTCAAGGTCCGTCAGGCTGTCATGTATGCGCTCGACACCGAGAAGATGGTCAGCAACACCTTCGCCGGCCTTGCCACCGCTGCCAGCTGCCCAAGAGCTTCACCAACTATCATGAGGCTTCCACGGTGTACAAGACCGACGCCAAGAAGGCTAAGAAGCTCATCGAGGAGTCTGGCATCACCCCGGGTGCCATCACCCTGCGCACCACCGACAACGAGCAGATTAAGGGCATGGCCGCCCAGGTCAAGAACGACCTCGACGCTCTCGGCTTCGATGTGACCATCCAGACCGATACCTCGCCGGCCACTTACGCTGCTATCGACGGCGGCGAGGCCTACGATATCCTCCTTGCCCCTGGCGATCCTTCCTGCTTCGGCGCCGACCCCGACCTGCTGCTCAACTGGTGGTACGGCGACAACGTCTGGATGCAGACCCGTTGCCCGTGGAAGGAGTCCGCTGAGTGGCAGAAGCTCCACGGCCTCATGGACGAGGCTCTTGCCGCCGAGGGCGACGAGCAGCAGAAGAAGTGGAACGAGTGCTTCGACATCATTGCCGACAACGCCGTTCTGTACCCCGTTGTCCACGTCAAGACCGTCTCCGCTTCCTGGGACGATCCGTCCACTGCACCCAACGGCGAGGCCCTCGATGGCTTCAAGGGCATCGGCACGACGAGCATGTCCTTCAGGGGCGTTGCGACCGTCAAGGCGTAAGACTCGCTTGAGTCTGTATGCAGGATGTCGGTCGTTGGGACCGTATCCTCATAGTTGAAACAAAGACCCGGGCGGCAACGATGTCGCTCGGGTCTTGTAATGAGTATCCGTACTCATATACCAGTTGGTCCTACCGACAAAAGAAAGGGGAGAGAACGTGAACAACTTGCTACGTTTGATTGGAAGGCGTCTTGTGGCGCTGCCGATCATGGCATTGGGCGTCACCGTCCTGGTGTTCTTCCTTATGTCGTTCTCCAAGACCGACCCCGCCTACACGGCGTTGGGTGACGGTGCCTCGCCCGAGGCGGTTGCCGAGTACCATGAGAAGTATGGTCTGGACGACCCCTGGCCCGTGCGCTACGTGCGCTATATGGGCGATCTGATCCATGGCGACATGGGCACCTATGGTGCTGCTCGCAACTCCGTTGCCAAGCGCATCTCCACGGCCCTGCCCGTCACGATGCAGCTGACCTTCATCGGTCTTGCCATCGGTGCGGTCGTTTCGTTTTTGCTCGGCGTCATCGCGGCACTGTATCGCGACAAATGGCCGGACCAAGTGATCCGCGTCTTTTCCATCGCCGGCTTGGCAACCCCGTCGTTCTGGCTTGCCGTTCTGTTGATCCTGCTGTTCTCTTCCTACCTTAAGGTGCTCCCGGCATCGGGTGCTCTGCCTCACTTCACCACGAATCCGGTTGGCTATCTGGGACGTATGATCATGCCCGCTATCGCCTTGGCATTTCCGCTGACGGGCCAGATGACTCGTATCGTGCGTACCGCCATGGTCGAGGAGCTCGACAAGGATTATGTCCGTATGGCTCGCGGCGCCGGCGTTCCCGAGAAGGTCGTCGTCGGCATCAACGTTCTTCGCAATGCGCTGATCACCCCGGTCACCACCCTCGGTCTTAAGATCGGTTACCTCATGGGCGGCGCCGTCGTCATCGAGGTTATCTTCAACCTCCCCGGCATGGGCACCGCGATTCTGCAGGGCGTTCAGGGCAACGAGGCGAACCTGGTTCAGGGCGTCGTTATCGTCGTTGCTCTTGCCTTCATCATCATCAACATCGTGGTTGACATGCTCTACCTGCTCATCAACCCGCGCATCAGGACGGTGTAGATTATGGTAAAGATTCGAGAGAAGCAAACCGAGCAGCTCGAGAAGGCTGCCTCCAAGGGGCTCAAGCTCGGTGGCTGGAAGAAGATGACGTTGTCTTCTAAGATTGCCGCCGTCGTGCTGGTGCTGGTCGCCCTGACTGCGATTCTGGCGCCCCTTCTTGCCCCCTATAGCCCGGTCGAGATCTTTACGGCTCGCCAGGCTCCCGGCAACGGATTTATCTTCGGTACCGACGATAAGGGCCGCGACATTCTGT
>CABUGR010000156.1 GCA_902491135.1 uncultured Collinsella sp.
GCTTGCAGTGCGTGTACGGCGCGCATCTCGCGCTGCGAGCGCGGCACGTCGGTGTAGGAGAGGGGGAGCATCACGTTTTCGATAACCGAAAGGCGCGGCAGCAGGTTGAAGCTCTGAAAGACAAAGCCAATGCTCAGGGCGCGGACTTCGGTGAGCTCGTCATCATCGAGCTCGGCCACGTTGAGCCCTTGCAGGTAGTAGTCGCCCGCCGTCGGCTTATCCAGGCAGCCTAGGATGTTCATGAGGGTTGATTTGCCCGAGCCCGAGGGGCCAGTAATGGCGACGAACTCGCCGGGATCTACCGCCAGTCTCACGTTATGCAGGATGTGGGCGCAACCTGCCTCGCTTTCAAAGATGCGGTGCACGTTGCGGATGTCGATAACGGGACGCATTACATGCCCTCGTCGTCAGACATGCTGCCCGAATCCGTGCTGTAGCCGCCGTCAGCCGTTGCGTCCGCTCCGGTGTCCATGACGAGGGTGTCGCCATCGCGCAGCTTGGTAACCGGCACGTTAGGGTTGATCTCGTTGCCCTGGTCGTCGCGCTTGACCTGTGTCTTGCCGACTACGGCTTCGTTGTCGTTTTGCGTCACGACGGTCACTTTCACGCGGCGGGTCTGTTTGCCCTCGTCATCGGTTGCCACGTTGACGTAATAGTGTTCGCCGTCTTCGGTCATGAGCGCCATCGTCGGCACCATCACCACGTCGTCGAGCTGCTCGGTCACCACCGAGACCTCGGCCGTCATGCCCGGCTTCAGGCGCGCGTCGGGCGCCTCGATGAGGATGTCGACGTTAAAGGTTACGCTGCCGCCGCCACCGTTAGCGGCGTCGGAGTTTGCCACCGACGCGATAGCCGTGACGGTGCCCTGGCTCACGATATCGGGAAACGCGGGATACGTGACGTTGGCGCTCTGCCCAACGGCGATCTTGGCGATGTCCTTTTCTCCCACCTGTACGGTCACCTTCATCTTGGATAGGTCGGCGATCTGCATGCACTGCTTGCCACCGCTCGTATCACTTTCGCCCATAATCATGCCGCCTGTTACCGTGGCGCCCACCTTGGCGTTGAGCTCCACGATGCTGCCCGAGCTCGGGGCCGTGACCGTACGGCTGGCGGCCTTGGCGTTCGCCTGATCGAGGTTTGCCTGGGCCGAAGCGAGGCTGCGCTGCGCGGCCGATACGGCGTTCGTGTCCGCTGATGCGTCGGAGACGCCAGCCGCTGCGGAAGCTCCATCGACGTCCGTCGTTGGGGTGGCCTGAGCGGCAGCTGCGGCTTTCTTCGCATTAGCGAGGTCTTCTTGAGCGGCAGCAACTGCACGCTGTGCCTCGGCAACGTTGCGATCGAGCTCGTCGTTTTTAATGGTCATAAGCACGTCGCCCTCGTTGACGGATTGGCCCGCCTGCACGTTGATCGAATCGACCGTGCCGTCGACAGAAGGGGAGACCACTGAGGACGAAATTGGTTTGAGCTGGCCTTTCGCCTCGACCGTTGTGGTAAACGTGCCCTCGGTCACCATGTCGGTCACAGGCCCGCTAGTGCCCTGTGGCTGCGCATTGATAACCAGGGTCACGACAACGGCGATGAGCACAATGGCGGCCACGACGCCGGCCGCAATGCCGCGTCGGATGAGCTTTTTGCGTCGACGTTCGGCACGTTTTGCCTTGAGCTTGGCATATGCCTCTTCATCGGAAATCTCGGTCGCATCGTTCGCGCGTCCGCTCTGCTTATCGGCATGTACGTTTGTAATCAGAGGAATCGTTTCGGTGACATCTTCGAGCGTGTGCTCGGTATCATCCGGGCCCGGGGTGGTCGTGGGGACATTCGGCATAGCGTCTCCTTTATAGAAAGTACCTCGATAAGTATATGCGCCCGTCGCGTGAGGCGGGCGCATATGGCGGATTCTTTCGGAACTGTTAGATTGGAGCGTCAGTTTCCCGTTGTGTGAAGGCGTGTTTTCCTACGAGTGGACAACCACGCACAGGCCGACTTTGATGCAGTCGTGAAGTGCCTTGGCGTCGGCCAGGCGCAGGTTGATGCAACCGTGGCTGCCGCACCACTTGTACGACTCGGCGTTATCGAAGCTCTTGTCGTTTTGCCAGGTGGCATCGTGGAAGCCGATCATGTTGCCCTCGAACGGCATCCAGTAGCTTACCGGACTCTCGTATTTGGGCTTACCGGTCTCGGGGTCCTTGGCTCCGATCAGGGTGCTGCCGCCGTCGTTGCTGTTGATCTGCCACACGCCCTCGGGGGTAGCGTCTTCGCCCGGTTTGCCGGAAATAAAGTTGGCCTCCCAAACGATATTACCGTTCTCGTCATAGTAGCGCGCGTGCTGCTCGGACAGGTCGACGTCGATGTATGCCTTCCAGTCGGGCTCTCCCTTTGCGGTAAAGGTGTCGGCCTTCTGGGAGTACTTGATCTCGATCTCGCCGGTCTGCTTGTTGTTAATAGCGTCTTCGACCTGCTTGGCGAGCGAGCTGCTGTCGATGGACCAACCAAAGTCACCGCCTTCGACGGCGCACTGCTTGCCATCGGCGCGCGTCCACCAGCGAGTGGAGCCCACGGTATTAAAGCCGTTGGCGAGCTCGGCTGCCCAGCTACTGATCTGCGACGTATCGAGCGTGGGGTTGGCCGGATCGGCAAAGCTGATCCACTGCAGCACGGAGCTGCCATCAACCTTTCCGGCATCCTCGCCGTTGAGCTTAAGGGTCACGTTGACGCCCAGAAAGTTGTTGGCGGCATCGCATGCGGCCTGAATCTGATCATCGGTCAGCGTTCCATTGAGCGGCTCATAGGCATCGTTGCCGAGCTTGGAAAGATCTACGGTTTCAGCCAGCGAGGCAAGCTCGAGCTCGGCATATTTAATGACATGCTCGCGGTTGAGTTTTTCGTTGGAGCGCGCCTTCTCGACGGTAAACTTGCCGGCCTGCTCGTCATAGGAGCTATTGGCCTCGAACGTGCCCGAACGGCCCTCGTTAAACTCGTCGATGGCGTCGCCCAGATCCTTCTCAAACTTCTTTTGGTCAAAGGTGTCGGAGAGCATGGACAGGTCGACGTCTTGATCAAGATCGACTTCGTTGGAGGTAGCGGTTGTTTTGGTCTTGCCGCTTAAGGATTCCACAAGGCGGACCGGCCAAATAAAGGCTTCGTTGTGGTTGATGATCTCTTTTGCGGCAGCTTCGCCATCGACGATGGGTTCATCGGACTCGGGCTGATAGGTCCAGCTAAAGTCATCGCCTGTCACGGCGAGCTTATAGTGCTTCCATGCCGAATTGACCTTGGTGGCGGCAGACGAAGCGTTGGAGAACGAGACGTCGACGCCGGCGATGGTGGTGTTGGGGTAGGCTACCTGCGAAAATGCTACGACGCCTACGATATAGACAATGACGATTAGACCCAGGACGACAAAGAGCGTTGTCTTTTTGCCCGACTTATTGTTCTCGGCGGGTTTGCGCGCGGGGCCACGATCGCCTCGAGCGTGCGTGTGGGGCTGCTTGGGCGCATTGCCGTTTGCCTGGCGCTGCTGACGTTGTTGACGCTGCTGTCGCTGTTGGTTCGGGCGTTGGGAAGCGTTTGCTGCACTACGCTGCTGACCGTGGCTCGGCGCGATAGGACGCGGCGACTGAACGCCGCCGGTGTGCCTGCTCGGCTGCTGCGGATCGGGAATCAGTTGAGTTCGATCGTTTTGCGACATCGTATGCATATCCTTCGATTTTCGCCTTGCGGTTCATCGTGTTTTTACTGGGCTTGCATTATAGCGATTGCCCTGCTGTTTGTGGTACGGAAACGGTGGCATTCAAAAGAGGTGGGACATTTGTCCCACCTTTGAGTCGTTCTTTGCCGTTATCCGCACACACCGCATTTTGCACAGGCCGAAAGTGCGGCCGGAGCCTGCGCGATGCCGCCCTTTGCCGTCTCGCGCAGCGTGGCCGGCAACGCGTGACCCACCGAGAGCATGACATGTGCCATCTGGTCAAACGGCACCAGGCTCTTAATGCCTGCGAGGGCGAGTTGTGCCGAGCTAAAGGCCGCTGCCACGCCGATGGCGTTGCGGTTTTGGCAGGGCACCTCCACGAGGCCACCGACGGGGTCACAAACGAGGCCCAGCAGGTTACTCAGCGAGATGGAGCTGGCGTGGAGCGCCTGCTCGGGCGTGCCGCCGAGCATCTGCACCAGCGCGGCGGCTGCCATGGCGGC
>CABUGR010000157.1 GCA_902491135.1 uncultured Collinsella sp.
GATGTTTTCTACGGATGATGGGCGGGGTTATGGGCTGACAGCGTTTGATTTGCAGGGATATTCGCGGTCTTTGGCATTTATCGTGGCGCCCGAAGCTCTTGGTTATGTTGAATACTCCTAAAAATGCACGGCGCTTAGAGGGGGACCTTCGCGAAAAAGGAAACCGCCCCGTCGAAGTATGCATTCGACGGGGCGGTTTATGCATTTGGCCGATTAAGGATGCGCTGCCAAACTACTAGAACTTGACGGTCGGGGCCTGGCGGGCTGCTTCGGCGGCCTCGAAGCCCTGGCGCTCCTTAAACTGGAAGATGCCGGCAAAGATGACAGCCGGGAACGTTTGAATGGCGTTGTTGTAGCTGAGCACGCAGTCGTTGTAGCTCTGGCGTGCATAGCTAATCTTGTTCTCGGTATCCTCGAGCGATGCCTGCAGCTGCGTAAAGTTGGTGTTTGCCTTAAGATCGGGATAGGCCTCGGCTACGGCGAAGAGCTGGCGCAGCGCACCGGTCAGCACGTTGTCGGCTGCCATCTTGGCTTCGGGCGTGGTGGCCTTGACGGCGGTGTTACGCGCGCTGATCACGGCGGAGAGCGTCTCCTGCTCGTGCTTGGCGTAGCCCTTGACGGTCTCGACCAGGTTGGGGATCAGGTCGTTGCGACGCTGCAGCTGCGTATCGATGTTCTGCCAGGCGTTATCGATGCGGTTACGCTTGGTGACCATGTTGTTGTAGATGCCGGCGATGGCGCAGGCAATCACAATGACAACAACGATGCCGATGATGACGGGAAGCATGATGTCTCCGTTTCGAATGGCCGCGGCGGCATGCGCCAGCTGCCGTTGGTATAACGCTACTAGTATACCCGCAACGTTTTGCCGTGCCGAACTTTCCGGTAAGCGTTGTGTTTTCGTCGGGGTCGGCACCGGGGCAAAGCGCGCGAGGTACAGGTGTAAGATATGCGACAGATTGACGAGTGTTGTCTTTGCCCTGAGGATGGCGATACCAGTGGACCTTCGCATCAAGAAAACCTACCGCGCCCTGTTCGATGCCTTTACCGAGCTTCTCGAGGAGCATCGTTTTGAGGACCTGACGGTTGCCATGCTGTGCGACCGCGCCATGATTCGCCGCACGACGTTCTACAAGCACTTTCGCGACAAGAACGATTACTTTGCCTTTTATATCGATGAGCTCATGTCGGGCTTGCCGCAAAAACAGCCCGATGAGGCCGGCGTGGTATCTGCCGAGGACGTGCGCGCGCTTCGGCACGCGATTTTGGACGATGCCATGGATTTGATTCTGGCGCACGAGCGGCTCATGGATAACATTTTGGCAAGCAGCATGTCGGGCATGTTGACCAACGTTATTTGCGACCGCATTGCCCGCTCCATCCGCGAGCGTGTGATGAACGTGCTTGCCGAGGATGCCCTGGCCCCCGTGTCACTCGAGACGACGTCTGAGTTTATCGCCGGTGGCATTATTCGGTTGTTCACAAATTGGTGGGAATCGGGCCACGATCTTGAGCGTCGACCCGAGATGGCCGACGTGGTCGATGCACTGTTTGAGCGGACCATGACGCCGGTGAATCACTAAGGTGGCGGAGAGAGGGGGATTCGAACCCCCGGAACGCTCTCGCGCTCAACGGTTTTCAAGACCGCCGCATTCAACCGCTCTGCCATCTCTCCGTGAGTCGTAATGATAGCATCGTTTTGAATTTGCAACAGGGAAGGCGAACGATGACGATCACCGAAATCGACGAGAAGTTCATGCGCGAGGCGCTGGCGGAGGCGCGCGACGCCGCTGCGGTGGGCGAGGTGCCCATCGGAGCCGTAGTAGTGCGCTCGGGCGAGGTTGTCGCGAGGGCGCATAATCGCCGCGAGCTCGACCAAGACCCTTCGGCTCATGCCGAGTTTTCGGCCCTGTGTGCCGCCGCTCAGGCGCTTGGACGCTGGCGTCTTTCCGATTGCACGGTCTACGTAACGCTCGAACCCTGCTGTATGTGCGCGGGGCTTATGGTTAACGCGCGTGTGGGGCGTTGCGTGTATGGCGCGGCCGATGCCAAGGCGGGCGCGCTGGGCTCGCTGTATGACCTCAATGCCGATTCGCGCCTGAACCATCGGTTTAACGTAGATGCCGGCGTGCTGGCGGATGAGTGTCGTGAGGTGTTGAGCGACTATTTTAGTGGGCTGCGTGGCACCGATGGTGCTGGCTGCGGTTGTGGGGCCGATCTTGAGGCGCACGCCGCTCATGCCGAGGCACTCGCGTGTGCCGAAGATATTGCCGTTGAGGCGGCCGACTTTGGCCCCGTGCAGCGGCGGCCCCGCCGTGTGCTGCTGGCGATCGACTCCTTTAAGGGCAGCGTTTCGAGCGCGCAGGCGGAGGCGGCGGTTGCCGAGGGCATGCGCCGTGTGTGGTCCGATGCCCAGGTGGCTACGTTGCCGCTGGCAGATGGCGGTGAGGGAACGCTCGATGCCGTTGCCGCCTGCGGTGGCGAGCTTGTGACCTGCGAGGTTGCAGGCCCCTTGGGCGACCGCGCGTCTGCCCGGATGCTGGTGGACGGCGAGCGCGAGTCCGCGGTCATCGAGATGGCCGAGGCGGCGGGTATTGGGTACTCGCCCTGTACAGAATCGGCGGCGCTTGCGGCTTCGACCTATGGCGTGGGCGAGCTCATGCTTCGCGCGGTTCGCACGGGCGCAAAGACTATCTATATTGGTTTGGGCGGCAGTGCCACCAACGATGGTGGCGCCGGCATGCTGCAGGCGCTGGGCGCGCGCGTGGTCGATGATCAGGGATGCGATGTCGCCCCCGGTCTTGCCGGCCTTGAGCAGGTGGCGAGCGTTGATCTGGCGCCCGCGCTGCAGGCTTTGGATGATGCTCGTATCGTTGTGCTTTCCGATGTCGAGAATCCGCTCGTGGGGCGTCGAGGCGCACTGGCGGTGTTCGGCGGGCAGAAGGGCCTGCCGGCGGATGATGTCGAGGTGCTGCGCAGATACGACGGCTGGATGGTCGGCTACGGTCGCTTGCTCGATGCGGCGATTGCCAGAGCTCGAGCCCAGGGGTTGTTGCGCACACCCGAGGGTGCTCGGACATTTGGCTCGGTGCTCGGAGTGCCCGGTGCCGGTGCCACAGGCGGCCTGGGTGCCGCGCTGCTGGCGCTCGGGGCGGAGCTGCGTTCGGGCGTGGAGACGGTGCTCGATCTGATTGGGTTTGACGAGCGCGTACGCGATGTCGACCTGGTCATTACAGGTGAGGGTAATATGGACGAGCAATCCGCCGCCGGCAAGGCGCCGGTGGGCGTGGCTCGCTGCGCGAAGCGATATGGCAAGCCGGTGGTCGCCGTCGTGGGCGGTCGTGCCGACAACCTGGATGCGGTGTACGAGCAGGGCATCGACTTGGTGCTTCCGATCTGCCGCAAGCCCATGCCCCTCGACCAGGCGCTCAACCCTCAGGAAGCCACAACCAACCTCATCTGCGCCGGCGAAGCAGCCGCCCAATCCTACGACCTCGCTCGCCTCTAGAACCCAACTCCCTATAAGTTGCGGTGGAATAGTTCCTGTTTGGCGGCTCAGGCGGCAAAAACGGGAACTATTCCACCGCAACATCGAGAATGGCTATCCGAGGCTGGCCGCCTTGGGCCTTGGGTCGGACCGTCCGCCATGAAATGCGGCCATCTACTACGTTTAGCCGAGCACCCTCGACCATCCCGGATTTTGTGAAATTAAAACCGCAGGTAGAAAGCTTGCCGATTTTCGAAAAAGCCGGCTATGGTTGACCCCTGCGGCCTAAACGTAGTAGATAGGCCCCTTTTGTGGCATGGCAGCAGACCAGTCTTTTTGGGACGGGGCTTATTTGACCACCTGTCGATCTGATTGCCCAAGTAGTCAAAAGCCCCGTCCCAAATTAGCTACCTTGCCCCATCGGGCTGGAGCGGGTAAGATATACCGAGCGCCTAGCGCGTTCGATGGGTTCGGATGACGACATGTTCCGAATCTGGTCAGGTCCGGAAGGAAGCAGCCATAAGGAGCCTCTGTCGGGCATCCGGATCCATCGAGTGCGCAGGCGCTTTTTGGTGCCGCGGCTACCCGCGAGTGCCGGCAGGGCGCTTGGTGTCTCGCTGGTCCTCGGCTTTGCCTGCGGGATCGCTCGACTACCAAGCGCC
>CABUGR010000158.1 GCA_902491135.1 uncultured Collinsella sp.
CTGCCGCGTGCGGGCATCGTGGGTGTGATCGGCCCGAATGGCGTGGGCAAGTCGACGCTCTTCAAGATGATCATCGGTGAAGAAGAGCCTTCGAGCGGTACGATCGAGCTTGGCGAGTCCGTGAAGGTGTCGTACGTCGACCAGAACCGTGCGGGCATCGACCCCGACAAGACGCTCTGGGAGGTCGTCTCGGGCGGCACCGATAAGATGATCGTCGGCGAGACCGAGGTGCCGAGCCGCGCCTATGTGGCGAGTTTCGGCTTCAAGGGCCAAGACCAGCAGAAGCGCGCCGGTGTGCTCTCCGGCGGTGAGCGCAACCGCCTGAACCTGGCGCTCACCCTGAAGCAGGGCGGCAACCTGCTGCTCCTCGACGAGCCCACGAACGACCTCGACGTCGAGACGCTGTCCTCGCTCGAAGCGGCGCTGCTCGAGTTCCCGGGCTGCTCGGTGGTCATTAGCCACGACCGTATGTTCCTGGACCGCGTCGCCACGCACATTCTGGCGTGGGAGGGCACCGATGAGAATCCGGGCAACTGGTATTGGTTCGAGGGCAACTTCGAGGCCTATCAGGCCAACCGAATCGAGCGCCTGGGCGAGGACGCAGCCCAGCCGCATCGTATTCACCGCAAGCTGACGCGTGATTAGTCGAGCTCAGGTGACCTAACGAGAAAGGGACGATAACCTTGAGGGCTATCGTCCCTTTTTGTTACTTGGTAGAAGGCTTTACTTTATCGATGGTCCAGGCGGCTCCGAGGCCTCCGGTGGTGTTGCGGCGGATGCGCACGGTGACTTCGTGGCGCTCGCCGGCCTGCGTATAGTGCAGGGGGAAGCTCGCGCGGTTTCGCGCGGCCTCGATGGTACCGCGCTCGCGGGCGATCCAGTAGTACTCGCCGACAATGCCGAGGGTGTCGGCTCCGTAGGGGAGATAGGTCGACAACTGGTGCAGAAGCGGGCCGGGGCAGAAGACTTCAGTTGCGAAATCGATGGGGAAGTCCTCGGGGATGGTCGGTGCTACTGGCGTCGAGGCAGGTGCTGCTGCGGGTACCGAAGCCGGTGCCGGTGCGGGAATTTGGTCGCAAGCAGAGGCGGGCACGGATTCGATGGCGGGTGCGGGCTCCAGCGTCGCTTCCGGCTTGATCGTGGAATCTGCGGGCTTCACGATGGCGGGCGCGTCTGCAGCTGCAGTTTCAACCTCAACCTGCATCGCGCTCTCATTTTCGACGCTCGACTTTGCCTCGATGGGCGTGGACGCCATGGTGGTGATGCCGGCGTTGGCGTTCTCGGGATCATAGACGACCGTGAGTGAGATGGCGGGCTGCGGCGTCGACTCGGTAGCGCCTTGATCGGCGGGCTCGTCGGACTGATTGTCCTCGGCCTCGTCGCTAAAGACATCGCTGTTTTGGAACGCAGGCGTCTCGGGTTGGTTAGCGGCCTCTTCGGTTGTCGGCTTGGGAGCCTCGTTGAGCTCCGCAGTGGCTTCCTGCTCGGATATGACTTTGGGATCGGTCGTAGCGGCGATTTCGGTTTCGGCTTCTGCCGTTACCTCAATAGCGACTTCGATCTCTGCCTCGGGCACGGGTTCCGGTACGACTTCAACCATGGCTTCGGGCTCGGGACGCTTAACGTGCTTGGGGCGCACGGCCTTGAGGTCCTTCTCGCCGCGCTTTTTCTTTTTGTAGGACTGCTTGGCGCCCTTGGCGGCCTTGGGCTTGTCCTCGCCTTTGGCAAGGGCGGTATCCCAGGCCTCGTTGGCGATGACGGTGGCATACAGGCGACCGCCCTTAAAGACAGTCAGCTTAATGCAGTCGTCGAGCTCCTCGAGCAGCTCGCGCGTGGACTCAAAGCCCAGGTCATAAGCGACCATGTCACCAGCAGCGAGTGCCTCCTCGACCTGCGTCATAAACGTTTGCTTGCCGCACCCAATCGCGTCGCGCAGCAGGCGATACAGATAGATGTGGTTGCCCAGCGATAGCGTGGGCTTAACTATTGTCTTGCTCATGGCAAATCTCCTCTTTACACACCAAAGCATCTTACCATCGCGCAGGGCCTGCCATCTCGTCGCCCAAGGCAAACGGGCGCGACCGTTGCCGGTTCGCGCCCGTTATACAGGTCGGTTATCTATGAGGGGCAAACGTGCTTAGTTGCCCGATGCCGTGCCTTGGCTCGAGCTGTCAGATGCCGTGTCGGACGCGGTTCCGCTCGAGCTGACGGTGTTGTTATTGTCGGTGGAACTCGTGCCCGATGTATTGCCGCTCGTCTGGTCGTCCGTGCTCGGCTGAGAGCCGTCAGTCGTTTGGCTTGAGTCGGTCGTGCCGGATTGCGTGCCGCCACTGTTCGCAGAGGAATCAGCGCTCTGCGACTGATCAGGGGTGTTCGAGGACGAGTCGGTGGATGTGGAGGTGCCCTGCGAGTCGTCCTGCTGGTTTTGCGATTGACCGGTGTTATCCGCGTCGTGCTCGGTCGTGCGCGACGAAAGGATTGGCTCGGGACGCTCGCCCAGACCCTCACCGGCGGGGGGGATAAGGATAGCACCGGGGCAGGCGATGACGATCGAGAAGATGATGACCTTCTTTTGCGTCTGGCTGCGCTCTGCCGCCGCCTTGGCGCGCAGGTTGTCGGGAGCGACGCGCGCCGTGGTCGCGCGCCCCGCAATCTGGCGCATCTCCTGCGTAGTCGCGGCGCCGCCCAGGTGCTCCTCGGCATTAAACTCAACGGGCTCATAGACGCCGGCGGGGTAGTCGACGGCGGTGTGCGTACCTTTGAGGGCTTTGGCGCTGGCAGAGATAAAGTGGCGGTAGACCTGCGAGGACACAACGGTGATAACCGAGCTCACGGCGGCGCCGATCACCGATCCGGCGATACCGATCTTGGAAGCAAGCGCGACGCTCGTGGCGGCAGCTGCGGCGCCGGCGATGATCTGGGGAATGGAAATGTCGTCGAACAGGCCCTTTTTGGGCGCGATGGCCATGGTCTGTCCGATGGAATGGTTTTCGTGAACGCCGTTGTTGAGCGCGGACGGTGTCATGACGCGCGTGCGCGGCGCGTCGGTGTACTTGGTTGTCATGCGGGACCCTCCCGGTGTAAATCTGCTTCGTCTCATGTAGCCATCAGGGTACCCACCAGATGTGAATCGTACGTGACATTTAACAGATACCATCAACTCATCAATAGCTCACCAAGTTGGTGGGATGCGGTTACAGTCGGCGGTTGAACTACAATAGGGCTTGCTAATTGTTGTGAATGGCGTTTACGCACGGGAGCATTCTTATGAATCTTCACCTTTCTCAGTCTGATGGCTTTTTGCGTGTGGCGGCGGCCTCGCCCAAGATTCGCGTGGCCGATGTCGAGGACAATGCTGAGGTTGCACTGGCGGCTGTTCGCGAGGCTGCCGAGCGCGGCGTTCGCGCGCTGGTGCTGCCCGAGCTTAACCTGACCGGCTATACCGCGGCCGACCTGTTCCATAATCGCACGCTGCTGCATGCCTGCGAGGCCGCTCTGGTGCATATTCTCGACGAGACTCGTGGGCTGCCGATTGTCTTTACCATCGGTCTTCCCGTTGCAGTTGCCGAGAATATCTACAACTGCGCCGCCGTGTGCTGCGCGGGTGAGCTTTTGGGCCTCACGGCCAAGAAGTATCTGCCCAACTATGGCGAGTTCTACGAGCGCCGCTGGTTTGCCCCGGCGCCCGCAGATCCCGCGTGGGTCGAGTTTGCCGGTCAGGGTCCGGTTCTGCTGGGTTCGGGGCTTGTCTACCGCTGCTGTGATGAAGGTGCCGAGGATGGTGCTGGGCGTTGAGGTCTGCGAGGACCTGTGGGTGCCGGCGCCCCCTTCGACCGAGATGGCGCTTGCCGGCGCTACGGTGATCCTCAACCCCTCTGCTTCCGACGAGATCATCGGCAAGGCAGACTATCGCCGCAGCCTTATCTCTAACCAAAGCGCACGCCTGTACTGCGCCTATGCCTATGCGGATGCGAGCGAGGGCGAGTCCACGACCGATATGGTCTTTGCGGGCGAGAACCTTATCTACGAAAATGGCTCCAAGCTCGCCGCCACCAAACTGCTTACCTGCGATATGGCCGTCGCCGATATCGATCTTGACCGTCTGGTTGCCGAGCGCCGCCGCTCGACGACGT
>CABUGR010000159.1 GCA_902491135.1 uncultured Collinsella sp.
GAAATCGCGGAAACCCGCGGCATGGTTGAGGAGCAGAACCTCGACATCAGGACCATCACCATGGGTGTTTCGCTCATGGGTTGCGGCGACGAGAACCTCGACCGCATGTGCACGAAGATCTACGACCACGTGACGCACACGGCTGAGCATCTGGTCGAGACCGCCGAGAACCTCGAGCGCGAGTACGGTATCCCCATCGTCAACAAGCGCATTTCCGTCACCCCGGTGGCGCAGATTGCCGCGTGCTGCAAGGACGAGGACCTCACCCCCATCGCGCACGCCCTCGACCGCGCGGCAGAGACGCTCGGCATCGATTACCTGGGCGGCTTCTCCGCACTCGTCCAGAAGGGCATCGGCGACGCCGACCGCCGCGTCATCCAGTCCATCCCCCAGGCGCTCGCCACCACGAGCCGTGTCTGCTCCAGCGTCAACGTCGCCAGCCTGCGCGCCGGTATCAACATGGACGCCGTGCTCATGGCCGCCCAGACCATCATCGATGCCGCCAAGCTCACGGCCGACCAGGACTCCGTCGGCGCTTCCAAATTTGTCTGCTTTGCCAACATGGTCGAGGACTCCCCGTTTATGGCGGGCGCCGTCCACGGCGGTGGCGAGGCCGACGCCGTCATCAACGTAGGCGTTTCGGGCCCCGGCGTTATGGCCGCAGCCCTGGAGACGCTGCCCGATTCCGCATCGATGATGGAGGTCGCCGAGAAGATTAAGCAGACCGCCTTTAAGATCACCCGTGCCGGCGAGCTCATGAGCCGCGAGGCCGCCCATCGTCTGGGTGTCGAGAAGGGCATTGTCGACCTGTCGCTGGCTCCCACGCCTGCCATCGGCGACTCCGTCGCGCGCATCCTCGAGATCATCGGCGTAGGCACCTGCGGTGGCCCCGGCACGACCTGCGCGCTCGCCATGCTCAACGATGCCGTCAAGAAGGGCGGCGTCATGGCCAGCTCCAGCGTGGGCGGTCTCTCGGGCGCTTTCATTCCCGTGTCCGAGGACGCCGGCATGATCGCCGCCGTCGAGGCCGGTGCGCTTTCGCTCGAGAAGCTCGAGGCCATGACCTGCGTGTGCTCCGTTGGCCTGGACATGATCGCCATCCCCGGCGACACTCCGGTCGAGACCATCGCCGGCATCATCGCCGACGAGATGGCCATCGGCGTCATCAACAACAAGACCACGGCCGTCCGCGTGATTCCCGCCATCGGCAAGGGCGTGGGCGACTGCGTCGAGTACGGCGGCCTGTTCGGCCGTGCGCCCATCATGCCGGTGAACCCCAACGCCGGCACCGTGCTTGCCCACCGTGGTGGTCGATTCCCGGCGCCGCTGAACTCGCTGAAGAACTAGCTGAGGGGTTCGGGCGAGGAGCCCCGGGGAGGGCAAATATATAAGGTCGCCTGCTCGGACAGTCCTGACTCGCACGGAGAGCACATTAAGTGCTCTCCGGCTCGTGCGGAACTCGCGATCGACCTTATATATTTGCCCTCCCCGGGGCTCCCGCACAACGGAACCTCAGTTGGGTTCTATCCCGAATGGCAGTCGCTTCGCTCCTGCCCGCCTTGGTTGTGAGGGCGGTTTGGCGTTGGATCGGTTCTTTCTGATATATGCTGGTTGCGGCTCTTCTTTTGGGAGGAGTCGCTTTTTTGTTGTGAGGGAGATGGCCCGTGGCTGATGATTTGATTCGTTCTGAACTGCTTTCTGCGGATTGGAATGGCGAATGGATGCGCTTGCAAGCTGCTCGACATCGGGCTGATGATTCTTTTGAGTGGGATAAGCGGGCTCGGCATTTTCGGCCGTTGGAGACTGCCCCTTATGCTCGGGATTTTATAAAGCTGTTGGCGTTGAAGCCTGGTGAGTCGGTGCTTGATATGGGGTGTGGGGCTGGGTCGATTGCTATTCCGCTTGCTCAGGCTGGGCATTCCGTGATTGCTGCCGACTTCTCTCCTGCCATGTTGGGCACGCTTGATGCCAGCATTGAGTATTACGGGCTCGAAGATCTTATTACGCCGCTTGAGCTTGCTTGGGATGATGACTGGTATTTGGTTGGACCGGTCGCGAAAGCGGTAGATGTTGCCTTTGCCAGTCGGTCGGTTACGACGACCAACCTAAAAGGCGCGCTTGCCAAGCTTGATCGTACGGCTCGTCGGCGTTGTGCTGTCACGATGGTCGCCAACTCCAGCCCGCGCTATGATCTGCACCTGATGAACGCTATCGGCGCCTCCGTTACCTGCAGCAATGGCTTTGTGTATGCTTTTAATATCCTCATTCAGATGGGTGCGTTGCCGCAGGTTACATACTTTGAATCGCCTCGTCGCGATACTTTCGATAGCCTTGAGGCGGGCGTAGCAGATTTTTCCCGCATGCTTGAGCATGGCAACGAGGATAAGGTCGACCGTCTGCGCGACTACATCGCCCAGCACATGATCGAGAATCCCCATGCCGGTGAGCCGGGCTCCAAGGGCGTGCCGCAGGGGCGCTATATGCTCGATCATGTCCGCAAGGTTCGTTGGGCGTTTATTGCATGGGAGCCGGTCTCTGCGCCCAGCTCATAGCCTGTTCGCAGCCCGCACCGCCCACTCACTCGGCATCCGCATTCTTTTTGAACTGGGCAAACGCGCTCCACACCGCGCCGTTCCTGCGCTATCGTGGGACAGCTCACGTAGATTAAGGCCCCATCGTGGGGCGCCCCATACATAGAAAGCGAGAACCCATGGCACTGACAGGAGCCCAGGTCAAGCAGCTTCGCAGCATGGCCCATCACCTCAACCCCGCCATCATCATCGGCAAGTCCGATGTCAATGAGGGCACCGTCGAGCAGACGGTCGCCTACCTGGAGAAGCACGAGCTCGTTAAGTGCTCCGTGCTCGATGGCTCCAGTCTTTCCGCCCGCGAGGCCGCCGAGGAGCTCGCCGAGCGCTGCCACGCCGACGTCGTTCAGGTTATCGGCCGCAAATTCTCGCTGTATCGCGAGTCCTCGCGCAAGGATATCGAGAAGATCAAGCTCGTCTAAGAGCCAATAATCCGGCGAGCCAACACATAGCAAGCTTACGGGTGCCCAAGTACTTCGGGCGCCCGTTTTTTATCGCTCGACCAGCACGCGATTGAGCCGCCCCTCCACCAAGCGCTCGTATAGACGCCGCGTCTCGGGCTCGGGCACGCCATTGACCTGCTCCCTCAGATGGTGCATATGCCCGCTGTACAGCTCGACGATATCGCGCCGTCGCCCCGCCGCACTGTAGACGCGCATGGCGCAGCGCACCATATCCTCACGCGCCGTTTCCTGCCGAAGCCCCGACTCCGCCAGCCAAATCGCCGACTGCAGGTCGTTTTCTTCTAGAGCGGCATTTGCTCCCTTAATCATGCAATCGATGTACTTTGACTGCATAATGCGCCGCATGCGCAAAAAGTAGGTGGGATTACAGCCATTGGGAACATACAACGGTCCGGCATAAATCTGCTCAATCTTAAGGCACAACTCGACCAGATGGGGCCCGCGCGCACCCGTGCGATTTCCCAAAACCTCGCGGCTTATCTGGTCAAACAGCCGTACATCGGTCTTGACGTAGTCGCCGTTGAGCCCAATGCATTCATTTTGGATGAGCACACATGACTTGCCATCCGGCGTCGGCCCCAAAGCCGACCGCAAGCGCGATATCGTCGAGTACAGGTTGTTGCGGGCGCTATTGAACTCGGCATGGGGCCACAGCTCCATGGCCAGCGTCTCACGATCGACGAGCGCATCCATGCCCAGCGCAAGCCGCTCGGCAAGCGTCGCCGCCTTCTTGCGGCGCCACATTTTGTCCGTGATGGGAAACCCATCGCGCTCGGCGCGAAACGCACCAAACATGCGAATCTCGATATGGTCGATGGTATCAACGGCTTCAACCTCGCCGGCCTGGAACAGGCGCTCGCCCTCTCCTTCCAAATCGTCGCGCAGCGAGTACCGCGACAGCTCGCGCACGGGAAGCTTCTTGCGTATCCTGCCCGCCGGCTCGCCCAGACAATGCATGGCAAGGCGCGCAAAGAGCCGATACGATGGCTCTAGAATCCCCGCACGATTCATGGACATCCAGGCCGCAAGATCGCTGTCTCGGCCCGCACAGGCCAAATGCAGC
>CABUGR010000160.1 GCA_902491135.1 uncultured Collinsella sp.
AGACCTATCTGCCCGAGGACCCAGTCATTCGCGCCGTTGCCGAGCACGACCGCTCGATCTTTACCGACTACGACCTGGACCAGCGTCGCGACGCCCTCTATCCGCCGTTCGTGCGCCTGGTTAACATCCTGGTGTGGTCGGCGAATCGAGACGATGCGCAGGGTTATATCGGGCGCACCGCGAAGCTCCTCAAGCGCCGTTGGCATGCCGCCGCGCCCGACTTTTTGCGGGCGGGGAGTGCCGTGCCGCAGGTGCTGGGCCCGGCTTCGTGTGTAATCGAGAGAGCCAAGGACCGTTACCGCTTCCATCTGCTTGTAAAGTCGCCGGTAGGGTACCATGTCTCTGATGATATCGATGCCTGCCTCAAAGAGGTGGGCTCCGTGCGCGGCGTGAGCGTGAGCGTTGACGTCGACGCCTATGATTTGATGTAACAACCCGAAAGGATGGCCATGGAAGCCAACGGAATCGTACTGTCGCCCGACCCTCGTCTGCGCCAGGAGTGCGCCGTCATCGAGGAGATCACCCCGGCGATCGAGGCGCTTGCCGAGAAAATGAAGAAGATGATGTTCGAGAACGGCGGCTGCGGCCTGGCTGCCCCGCAGATCGGCGAGCTCATTCAGCTCGTCACCATCGACTGCGACTACAGCGACAAAAATGACTACGACCCATACGTGCTCATCAATCCCGTCATTGTTGAGCAGAGCGACCATCTGGTGCCCTTTAGCGAGGGCTGTCTTTCCATTCCTGGCATTAGCTGCGAGATCGAGCGTCCCGACCATGTCGTCGTCGAGGCGTACGACTTGGACGCCAACCTGATTCGCTACGAGGCCTCGGGCGATCTCTTCTGCGTGTGCCTACAGCACGAGATCGATCACCTGCACGGCAACACCATGTTCGAGCGACTGAAGCCCATGCAGAGGATCAAGGCAGTAAAGGAGTACCAGGACGCCCTGGCCCGCGGCGCTCGACCGGGCGAGACGGAGTAGGTCCCACCGTCCCCGGTGCTGAGCGCCCACATATCGTCCCGTGCTCAAACATTCTCGCTTTGCTGCGAAACTGCGCGCGGGACGATATGTGGGCGCTCAGCACCGGGGACTGCGTTGTTCTGGCTCGTTTCGCCCGGGTGCCGTTGGGCCAGGGAAGGGCGTCTTCGCTGATAGTCTTTGTTGAGAGAGAGCTGCTTTTATTGCGGCTCTTTCTTTGGTTTTGGGTATATTTGTTCTTGTTGAATTGTTATTGCGGATGGGCTGGGTACTTGGCTTTCCGCTGTTATTTGTAGCCGTCTCGGCTCGTTATTGAGAGGAGACTAACTTTTATGCGTATTGTGTTTATGGGTACGCCTGATTTTGCTGTGCCTTCTTTGACTTCGCTTGTTGAGGCTGGGGATGAGATTGCGCTTGTTGTTACTCGTACTGATGCTGTTCGCGGGCGTGGTAAGAAGCTGGAGCCGTCTCCTGTTAAGGCTAAGGCGCTTGAGCTGGGGTTGCCGGTTATAGAGGCTAATCGTATGACGGCTGAGGTTGTTGAGGCGCTCCAAGCTGCGCAAGCCGATATTTTCTGTGTGGCTGCCTATGGTTGCATTTTGCCGGATGACGTGCTGCATATGGCGCCGCTTGGTATTGTGAATGTTCATGCGTCCTTGCTGCCTCGTTGGCGTGGGGCTGCTCCTATTCAGCGTGCGATTCTCGCTGGTGATGAGGTTGCTGGCGTTTCTATTATGCGTATTGGACATGGCGTTGATACCGGCGCTTATTGTGCCCAGGCGTCTACGTCTGTTGCCGGTAAGCATGCCGAGGCGCTCACGATGGAGCTTGGTGAGCTTGGCGGCAAACTGCTTGCCGATACGCTTCCTTCTCTTGCCGATGGCACCGCCGTGTGGACTGAACAGGATGAGGCGCTCGTTACCCATGCTGCCAAGATTTCCAAGCTGGAGATGCGTCTGGATCCGCAGATGGCGGGGCTCGATTGCGTGCGTCATGTGCTTGCTTCGTCCGATACTGCGCCTGCTCGTTGCGTGATTGCTGGCAAGACCGTGCGCGTGCTCGATGCTGCGCCGGCTGATGTGTCGCTTGGTGAGGGCGCCGTTGCCGTTAAGAACAAGCGTGTTTACCTTGGTCTTTCCGATGGTGCGGTTGAATTGCTCGAGGTTAAGCCCGATGGCAAGCGTGCTATGGCTGCTTCTGCCTGGGCTGCTGGCCTGCAGGGTGCCGATCTGACGTGGGGTGTTTTGTCATGAGCAAACTGTCTCCCGCGCGCAAGCTTGCGCTCGATGTGCTGATGGAGGCCGATCGCCGCGGCATGTACGCGCGTGACGTGCTCTCGTCCCGTGCTTCGGCCAAGGCCATTGACCAGCGCGATTCTGCTTTTGCCGCCCGCTTGGCGCTAGGTGTGGCCGCCACGCAGGGTATTTTGGACGAGCTGCTCGATCAGTTTCTCGATAAGCCTAAGAAGGTCGCTCCGCGTGTTCGCATGGCGCTTCGTATCTCGGCCTTCGAGATGCTTTACCTGCATACGCCTGGTCGCGTTGCCGTAAGTCAGGGTGTTGAGCTGGTTCGCTGCGGTGCTAAGTCCGCCGCTGGCTTGGCCAATGCTGTACTGCATAAGGTTGCGGACAATGTTGAGGACTTTGCTACTGCATCCGATGTGGATGAGTCTGAGCGACGCTTGGTCCGTCTGTCGCGCCTGATGGGGCTGCCGCGTTGGCTGTGCGCTCGTATTATGGCGTCGTTTGACACGCCTGAGGGTGCGCTTAACTTTGCCGGCAATCTGGCCCCCGCGCCGCTGGCCCTGCATGAGAACGCCTTTGCGACCAAGCTCGATCCGTATATCTCGCAGCTTGTGGCACCTGTGTTCCCGGGCTGCCATGCCCCGGTTGATGCCCAGGTTACCGTTGCTTCGGGTGTGTTTGAGCGTGCTGCCGCGGTGGCATCCGATCTCAACGCCCAGCTCATCGCCACGGCAGCCACGCGCCCCGGAAGCTGCCTTGAGATTGGTGCCGGTCGTGGCACCAAGACCTATGTGATGATGTGCCAGGCCAAGCGTGCCGGCTATGAGCGTCAGCATACGGCACTTGATCTTCATGACCGTAAGTGCGATCTGAATCTCGCTCGCCTTCACAAGGCGGGTATTCAGGGCGTTCGCACGGTTTCGGGCGATGCCTGCGAGCTCGATGGGGTGCTCACATCATTTGATGCCATGCGCGGTGAGCGGGTCAAGTTCGATACCGTGTTTATCGATGCGCCGTGCTCTGGCACCGGAACCATGCGTCGTCATCCCGAGATCCCGTGGCGCCTGACCGAGAACGACGTTACGACCGAGCTGCCCAAGCTGCAGCTGACGATGCTCAAGGAAGCTGCTGCGCGCGTGGCTGCCGGCGGTGAGCTCATCTATGCAACGTGCTCGGTCTTCGACGAGGAGAACACGCAGGTCGTGGAAGCGTTCCTGAACTCTCCCGAGGGCACCGGTTTTATCCTGGAGCCGCTCTCCGAGGCGCAGATCCTGCAACTTCCCGAGTTTGATCAGGCCAAGAAGCTCGTTTCCGTACGTCAGAACGATCGAGGCCTCTTCCAAAGCGTCCCCGTAAACGCCGATTCCTACGACGGCCACTTCTGCGCCAGGCTGGTCCGCAAGTAACGACTAAGTTGCGGTGTAATAGGGATTGAATAGCGGCTTCTGCCCGCCAAACAGCCCTTATTTCACCGCAACTCATAAGGAAACCTGGGTAGATAATTAGCCACCTATAGCGCAAAGAAACAGCCCCGCGATCGGTGTCGGTCGCGGGGCTGTTTGGTTCCTAGTGGCTATGCGGGCAGTTGGCGCAGCAGCCGCTGGTGGCGCTGGTGCTGGAGCCGCCGCTTCGCTGGTCGGTGTTATAGAAACCGCTACCCTCAAATTTAATGCCGCTGGCCGAGAACGTCTTGGCCGCCGGGGCACCGCAGCTCGGGCACACGACCTCGGGAGTCTCGGACATAGGATGCTCAACCTCAAACACGTTGCCGCAGCTCGAGCACTTGTAATCGTAGCGCGCCATAATACTTCCTTTTCAGCACAAAGCGGGCAGATTACTCTGCCCGCAAAAAATCAAAC
>CABUGR010000161.1 GCA_902491135.1 uncultured Collinsella sp.
CGTTTACCGCTAAATTCCTACCGTTCGTCTGCATTACGCAATGTACCTGCGGATATACGAGATGATGGGCAGCGTGTTACCATGAGAAAAAATTGTTATGAACATTTCCGATTTCACCCAAAGGAGTTGCCCGTGAACGAGACCGTACGTCGCTTTTTGCCGATGGTCGATTTTCTGGAGCAGATACTCGGCAAAAACAGCGAAATCGTGCTGCACGATTTCTCGGATCCCGACCACGCCATCGTCGATATTCGCAACGGCATCGTGAGCGGCCGCAAGGTCGGCGGTCCCGCCACCGATCTGGCACTCAAGATCATACACGACGCCAAGTATCGCGACCTGCCGTTTATTACGGGCTACGAGGGGCGCGGTGCCGGCGGCAAGACGTTGGAGTCAGCGACGTACTTTATCCGCGAGAATGATGAGATCGTCGGTATGCTCTGCGTCAACACCGACCTCTCGACCGTGCGCTCCATCAACGCCATGGCGCAGCAGCTCATGGCGTGCTTCGACGCGGCGCCGACGCGCACAGAGCCCGCCCCTATCGAGGTCGAAAGCCTTTCGGAGTCTACACAGGAGCTCATCGACCGCAGCATTGCCGAGTTGCTGAGCGCGCGCGGGCTGGATGTAGCGTCGCTTGGTCAGAGCGACCGCGTGGACGTCATTCGCCACCTCAACGGTAACGGGGTGTTCATGCTCAAGGGCGCCGTGGCCTGCGCCGCCGCCGCGCTGGGCATCTCTGAGCCCAGCGTCTACCGCTACCTGCAAAAAGTCCGCAAGGAAGGCTAACGAGCAAAATGGAGTGCGGCTCCACAAGCGATCCGTCACTTGATAAAAGACCCTGCAGCTCGCACGCGCTGCAGGGTCTTTTTGCATGTCATGTTTAGTTGTGGCCAACGCCTTAGAGAGCGGCAACGACCTCGATCTCGACCAGACCGCCAGCCGGAAGGGCGGCAACCTGGAAGGCGCTGCGCGCGGGGAACGGGGCCTCAAACTTGGAGGCGTAGATCTCGTTCACGGCGGCGAAGTCGGCGATGTCGGCCAGGTAGACCGTGGTCTTGACGACATCGGCAAAGGTAGCGCCGGCAGCGGTCAACAGGGCCTCGACGTTGGCGAGGGACTGCTTGGCCTGGGCCTCGACGCCCTCGGGCATCTTGCCGGTCGCGGGATCGATGCCCAGCTGGCCGGACAGGAACACCATGTTGCCGGCCTGGATACCGGGGGAATACGGGCCGATGGCTGCGGGTGCGTTATCGGAAGACACGACGGTCTTGCTCATGTTTTTCTCCTTACGATCAATTGAGAGAGCGTGAGCGCGGTGTTCACACCGGGAGGCACAGTTCGGTCTGAACACCGCGCTTGATTGGGATAGTACTCAAGGTTTCTGTTTGATGCAAGAATATTATCAGCTTGCGAGAATATTTTATCGCCCAACGGTTTCCCCGAACCGCTGAACGGTTCTCATGTGGAGCAGCCAGTCCAAGCTGCTGAAGACTTTGTCCTGCTTAGGCTGCGGGCGTCGCCCACCGCAGCGACGCCACTATACTTTTGAATATCTGAGCATTTTGAAAGGCAGGATATGACCGCAACCGCCAGCCGAACCACTAACCGCAGGCCCGAGCTTTTGGCCCCCGCCGGAGGCCCGGAGCCCTTTGCCGCCGCGCTCGCCGCCGGGGCAGACGCCATCTACTGCGGCATGGGCAGCTTCAACGCCCGCCGCAAGGCAACCAACTTTACCGACGAGGCCTTTGAGCAAGCCTGCCGCGCCGCGCATCTAGCCGGGTCGCGCGTCTACGTCACGGTCAACATCGTCATCAAGCAGTCCGAGATGGGCGATGCGCTGCAACTCATCCATCGCTGTTCCACGCTGGGCGCCGACGCCTTCATCATCCAGGACTGGGGCCTGTTCTTTGAGGTCAAGCGCACCATGCCCGGCATCGAGACGCACATCTCGACCCAAGCAAACATCCACGACGACCGCGGAACGCTTTGGTGCCGCGAGCAGGGCGCCGACCGCGTGACTCTCTCGCGCGAGCTCTCCATCGACGAGATCGCCGCCATCCACGACGCCGCGCCCGACGTTGACCTGGAGGTCTTTAGCCACGGTGCCATCTGCTTTTGCTACTCGGGCCTATGCCTGCTCTCGAGCTTTGCCATGGCGGGCCGCTCGGCCAACCGCGGCATGTGCGCCCAGCCCTGCCGCCTGCCCTACGAGCTGATCGACGAAAACGGTCGCGCTCTCTCCCCCGCCGGCCGCGAGCGTGCGCTATGCCCGCGTGACACCAACACATCGCAGCTTGTTCGCCGTCTGTATGACGCCGGCGCCGCATCGCTCAAGCTCGAGGGCCGCATGAAGGCTCCCGATTACGTGTACTCCATCGTCGATGTGTATCGTCACCAGATTGACGATATGCTGGCCGATGTTTCGACCTCCAAGGATGAGGATGCAGCCCGCCAGCGCCAGCTCAAGCGCTGCTTTAATCGCGACTTCACGCACGCCTACCAGAATGGCACCTCGGGCGACGAGATGATGAGCTACGAGCGCTCCAACAACCGCGGCCAGATTGTGGGCACGGTGCTGGGCAGCCGTCTGGCCAACCGCGATGTGCGCGGGCTCAAGTCCGACGATCGCCGTCGCCGCGCCGCCATCGCCCGCATTGAGCTGTTTGAGCCCGTGGGCAAGGGCGACCTGCTGGAGCTTCGCCACGATGACGAATTTGACCAGTTCCTGACCACCATTGCCGCCGATGATGCCGCCGCGGGCGACATCATCGAATGCCGCGTGCCCCGCAGCATGCCCGAGGGTTGCCGCGTCCGCGTGATTCGCAGTCAGCGTGCCATCGACGCCGCCGGCGCCGCGCTCAAGCGCGATGTGCTGCGCCGCCGAGCTGTTGACGTGTCCGTCGTGGCGCGCCTAGGCGAGCCATTTACTGTCGCACTCACCTGCTGTGACAACCCCGCGCTCACCGCCACCGCCACGGGCTTCACCGTCGAGGCCGCCAAGACCCGTGCCGTCGAGGCATCCGATCTGGTTGAGCACGTCGGGCGCATGGGCTCCTCTCCCTTTGAGGCCGCGAGCTTTGACGTTTCGCTCGACGCCGGCTGCGGTATGGGCTTCTCCGCCGTGCACAAGGTGCGCGCCGCCGCCTGTAAAGCATTGGAGGAGGCCATTCTGGCGCCGTACGAGGAGCGCGCGAAAACGCTCGAGCTGCCGGCGATTGTAACCAGTGATTCCCGCCCCGCGCCCGAGCACTACCGCGATGAGCCGCAAATCTGCGCCACCGCCACCTCGCTCGAGGCCGCCGAGGCCGCTCGCGCCGAGGGTGTAACGCGCATCTATATGACCACCGATGCGCTCGAGGCTGTCGGACTCTCCCCTGCCGATGCATTTGACCAGGGTATCGTGCCCGTACTCGACGAGGTCTGCCGCGCCGTCGACCACGTACGCGTCGACCCGTGGGTTGTTGCCGGCGCTACGGTCGCTATTGGCAACATCTCTGAGCTTGCCCTGGCCGCCCAGGTTGGCGCCACGGCCGAGATTCGCTCTTGCCTGCCGGTGCACAACACGCCCTGCATGGAGGCGCTTGCCGAGCGCGGAGCCGGTGCATTTTGGCTCTCGCCCGAGATCACGCTCGACGAGATTGTCTCGCTCGGCGCCGCCGACTCTGGGCATCACCGTCTTTGGCCGCCCGCGCGTCATGACAAGCGAGCATTGCATTCTGCAAGTTGCCAACGGCTGCATCCACGATTGCGCCAACTGCCGCCTGCGTGCCCGCAAGCTCTCGCTCAAGAATATCGACGGCAAGGTCATGCCCGTACGCACCGACATCCATGGCCGCTCTCGCTTGTACGACGCCTACCCCATCGACCTCACGCCTCAGGTTCCACAGTTACTCGATGCCGGCGTGCGCCGTCTTATGGTCGACGGAACCCTGCTCGAGGCCGATGAGATCGCCCGTGCCGTCGCTCGCGTCCGTCGCGCCGTCGAGGCGGCTCAAGCCGG
>CABUGR010000162.1 GCA_902491135.1 uncultured Collinsella sp.
AGGTGCTGCTGGGTGCGCAGGAACTCGACGGTTGCGCGCTTCTTCTGCAGCGGGTAATCCGGGGCGCTGACGCCCTCGACCTCGATGGAGGTGGCAGAAAGCTCGAAAGGCTGGGGCGCATCGGGGGTCAGCTTGACGGTGCCGGTGCAAATGAGTGCGGCCGAGACGTTTTGATGGGCGATCTCGTCGTAGTTGTCGAGTGCCTCGCGGTTCATGACGACCTGCAGGTCGCGGAAGCAGCTGCCGTCGTTGAGCGTAACAAAGCCAAAGTTCTTCATGTCGCGGACGGACTTGACCCAGCCGGCGACGGTGACGGTCTGGCCGCCGAGCGACTCGGCATCGGCATAGAGCTGCGCGATTTTGGTGCGGTTCACGTATCCTCCCATAACGGTTGAATGATAGTTATCCATACAGTTCGATATTTTAGCAGCTCGGCTCATTTGGGCTATACAGATAAGGCATTGGCGGGATGGTTTTTCAAACGAAAAGCGCCCGCGGCCTAATGGTCGTGGGCGCTTGACGAGGTGCCTTTTGGCTGTGTGGCGCGGGGCCTGGCTACTTGGTCTTGGCAACCAGCAGCGGGTCGCCAAGCTTGACGAGCGGGTTGCCGCCGATAAGCGTTCCAGACTCGCCGACATGGTCGATGCTCTTAAGACGATCGAGCTCGGAGACGATGACGGTCACGATGTCCTCGTGACCAGCGGCCTTAATGGCCTCGCGGTCGAAGCTGATGAGCGGCTGGCCTGCCTTGACCACATCGCCCATCTCGACAAAGCGGGCAAAACCCTTGCCGTTCATTTCCACGGTGCCCAGGCCAACATGGATGAACACGCGCAGGCCGTCCTCGGTAATCATGCCGATGGAGTGGTTGGTGACAGTGGTGGCACCGATGCGGCCGTTGGCGGGCGCATAGATGGTGCCGGTAATGGGCTCGATGCCATAGCCCTGGCCAAGCATGCCCGAGGCGATCGTCTCGTCGGGAACCTCGTTCAGGTTGACGAGCACGCCGTTGACGGGGGCATAGATGACGCCTTCGCGGGTAGCGAAGCTTGCTGCGGGCGGAACGGACGCCTCGCCGGTCGAGGTGAAGGTGGACTTAAGCGAATCGAGCAGACCCATAGTTGCCTCCAACTTAAATAGGCGCATATCGCGCGTTTGGTTTGCCGGAAACGTTTCATATGTGTTTCGCGGCTTGGTCAACGCCCCTATTCTACGCTGCTCAAAGATACCTCTGAGCTGGGATTATGTGATATATCAGTTGAAGGGAAACTTATTGCCGGAGTGTTTCTGCGCCACGGGTTCAAGTGGGGTACGCTTGAAGGCAAAAAACAAGGGCGCTTAATTTGCGCGAAGGGAGCACATATGATTGTCGAGAACCATGCGCTGTGGGGCGAGGAGCCGACCGAGGAATATTTACGTATTTGGGTGCCGAGCCGCTGCCCGATAAACCGAATGGCCGCCGCCCTGCCGTGATTATCTGCGGCGGAGGTGCGTTTACGCATATCGCTCCGCATGAGCAGGATCCCGTGGCGTTTGCGTTTTTGGATCACGGCTACCAGGCCTTTGTGCTCAACTATGTCACGAGTTCTACGGGTGACGTGAGCTTTCCGCACCCCCAGGCAGATCTTGCCAAGATGGTCGCCACGGTGCGCGCCAACGCTGACGAGTGGCATGTCGATCCCAAGCGCGTGTGCGTCGTGGGCTTTTCTGCTGGCGGCATGATTTGCGCTTCGCTGGCAACACAGTGGAAGACCGGCCCCTTCGCGGCACTTGCCGGGGCGCGTCCGGACGACATTCGTCCCGATGCCGTGGTGCTGGGCTATCCATTGCTCGACTTTGCCCATGTGCGCGACATGCAGACGCGCGATCCGCGCATTGACTTGCGCGTGCCCAAGACGGGCGGCAAGACGGGACGCGATTTGCTCAACGACTACCTGTCGATGGTGACGGGCGGCGAGGCAACTGACGAGCATCTGGCCGACATCTGCCCCACCACGCATGTTTCGCGCCAGATGCCACCGACCTTTGTGTGGGGCGTGTCCGACGACAAGACGGCGCCGATCGCGCAGGTCTACCCGTTTGCGCAGCGCATGGCCGAGGAGGGCGTTGCATGCGAGATGCACGTCTTCGACCAGGGTGGTCACGGCCTTTCGCTCGGCAACGCCAACACCGCGGTCGACAACGAGGACAAGCAGGTGGCGGTCCGCCCTTGGATTCGCCTAGCCTTCCGCTTCCTGGAGCGCCATCTGTAAGAGGACGGGCATCCCAGCCCTTCAATAACTTGCGGTGAAATAGTTCCGATCTGGGGCATCAACCAGCCCATCCAGGAACTATTCCACCGCAACTTTGTTTTTGATGCCCCGCCCGGAAACTGCGTCCCAGTTTTGCCTTTCAAGGTGGGACACGGTTTCCCATAGGGCCTCGACTGGGAAAGCGCGTCCCGTTTCGAGCGGGGATTCCGGGATGCATTTTCCGTAAGAGGCCTGTTTGGGAAACCATATCCCGTTTCGAGCCGGAATTCTGGGATGTAGTTTCCCCGAGAGGCCTCATCGGGAAACTATGGCCCTGAACTCTCCTGCCTGTCCCCATTGCGCCAATTTGCTGATTGAACATCGTTGCATGTTCGCGCTATCATGCATGGATAAATTGGTTAGCCATGGCAAACGGTTAGCCATGGTGAACATAAATACAACGCCCTGTGGGCGCCGGGGGAGGAACACGGACGTGAGGCTCGATACACTCGAGATTGGAAAGGACGCCGTTGTCGCATCGGTGGCATCGGACGATCAGGCACTCCGACAGCATATTTTGGACATGGGTCTAACGCCGGGCACCGAAGTCACCATGATGAAGTACGCCCCCATGGGTGACCCGCTCGAGATCCGCCTACGTGGCTACGAGTTGACGCTGCGCAAGGACGATGCCGCTCGCATCGAGCTCGTGGGTATTCACGACACCGATACGGGTCCGCGCGCTAACGCCGCAATCGGCACGACGGAGCATCCGGCTCTGGGCGAGGGGACGTATTCGCCCCGTGCGGCAAAGACGGCCGTGCCCGAGGGCGCGCCGCTGCACTTTGCCCTCGCCGGCAACCAAAACTGCGGCAAGACCACGTTATTCAACCAGCTGACGGGCTCCAACCAGCACGTTGGTAACTTTCCCGGCGTGACGGTCGACCGCAAAGATGGCACCATCCGTAACCATCCCGAGGCGAGCGTTACCGACCTGCCTGGCATTTACTCCCTGTCGCCGTACACAGGCGAAGAGGTCGTAAGCCGTCAGTTCATCCTCGACGAGCGCCCGGACGCCATCATCGACATCATTGACGCCACCAACATCGAGCGCAACCTGTACCTGACACTGCAGCTCATGGAGCTTGACCGTCCTATGGTCATCGCGCTCAACATGATGGACGAGGTGACCGCCAACGGCGGCGCCGTGGACGTCAACCTGCTCGAGAGCCTGTTGGGCGTGCCCGTTGTCCCCATTAGCGCTGCCCGCAACGAGGGCATCGGCGAGTTGGTGGACCACGCCCTGCACGTGGCGCGGTTCCGCGAGCGTCCCGGCCGCCTGGACTTCTGCGCACCCGATGGCTCGGACGGCGGTGCACTGCATCGCTGCATCCACGGCATTGCCAACCTGATCGAGGACCATGCCGTGACGGCGCACATCCCGGTGCGCTTTGCGGCGACCAAGCTGGTTGAGGGCGACGAGCTGGTAACCGAGGCGCTTCATCTGGACCGCAACGAGCTCGACGCCATCGAGCACATCATTACCCAGATGGAGGGCGAGGCCGGCACCGATCGTCTATCTGCACTGGCCGATATGCGCTTTAGCTTTATCGGCGACGTGTGCGGGCGTTGCGTCGTCAAGCCGCACGAGAGCCGCGAGCACGTGCGCTCCGTCAAGATTGACCGCATCCTGACGGGTCGTTACACGGCCATTCCGGCGTTCCTGGTGATCATG
>CABUGR010000163.1 GCA_902491135.1 uncultured Collinsella sp.
GTCGCTCACGCAGATGGAGCACGCCGGCATGGTACTCGACGTCTCCCACCTCAACGACGAGTGCTTTGACGAGATTGTCGCCCACGCCACGCGCCCCTTCGTCGCCAGCCACTCCAACTCCCGCGCGGTTTGCGGCGTCAAGCGCAACCTCACCGACGACCAGTTCCGCACCATTCGCGACATGGGCGGTATCGTCGGCCTCAACTACTGCAGCGAGTTCCTATCCAACGACGCAACCGACAAGACCGCCGCAGACGTCACCTTCAACCAGCTGGCAGCCCATATCGAACACTGGCTCGACCTGGGCGGCGAGGACGTCATCGCGCTCGGCGGCGACTGGGATGGTGCCACGGTGCCCGCTTTCCTCTCCGATGCCAGCATGATGCCCGAGTTCCAGAACATGCTCTCCAGGCACTTTGGCAAGACCGTGATGCAGAAGCTCTGCAGCGATAATGCCCTTGCCTTCTTTGAGCGTTATTAATTTCACATCCCTTGAGCGGGCCGGCATGCCGAACGGTCGGTATACCGGCCCGTCCCCAATCTGAAGGACCGCTTTTGACGCAGCAATTTACGATTTCCGTACCCCGACCGGATGGGACGCCCATCCCCGTCGTCGTTACCAAAAAGCGCGTCAAGAACTTCAACCTGCGCGTCACATCGAGCGGCGAGGTCCACGCCAGTGCACCGCTCGGCGCCAGCCACGAGCGTATCGAAGCGTTTGTGAAGCGCAACAGCGCCTGGATTATCGGCCGACTTGCCCGGCGCGAGCAACGTCAGGCGACGGTGCGAGAGCCGCTCAGCCCCCACTCAATCATTGCACTTTGGGGCAAGCCCATCACGGTACAGGACGCACTTGACCACAACTTTGCATCACCCGCACCGCGACCCAAACAGGCCACCTTCGCAAGTTTTATGGGTACCGACGAGCCAGACGAACGTCCACAGGCCAAGTGGCATGCGACCCTCGACGGCTTAACGCCCAGTGAGATCCAAGCCCATATCGACCAGCTCTATACGTCCGAGGTCACATCGGCGCTGCACGATATGGTGCACGCATACGAAATCGCAATGGGTGTCGCCGTTTCCCGCGTTTCCGTACGCAGCATGAAAACGCGCTGGGGCTCGTGCACGCCCAAAACCGGCGCCATTCGCATCGCACGAGAACTTGCCGCCTACCCCGTCGAATGTCTCGACATGGTTGTCGCCCACGAACTCGTCCACTTGCTCGAGCCAAGCCACAACCAACGGTTCCACGCCCTGCTCGACACATACTGCCCCAACAATAGAGCCCTGTCGCAGCGGCTCAAAAAACCGCCCGCCAACGAGCTCTAGCGTCGGTTAGCGCACGCGCTCGATCTCGACGCCGCAGCTTGCCAGGGGAAGACCGACGGGCGCCCAAGGCTTATCGAGCTTAACACGCACGCCAAGCAGCAGGGGGTAACGACGTAGCAGCATCGAGGCCACACCCTCAGCTGCAGCCTCGATGAGCTTAAACGTATGCTCGCGCAGATAGTCATCGACATCGTGGCACACCGAGCCGTAATCAATCGAGACATCCAGGTTGTCGTGCTCCCCCGCCGCGCGCAGGTCGGCATAGAGCACCAAGGACACGACAAACTTCTGCCCCAGGGCGTTCTCCTCGGGATACACGCCGTGGTTGGCAAAGACCTCGAGACCGTCGATAGTAATGCGGTCGGCATGGCATAGGTCGTCATAGCTCACATGGGGCACTGCCGTTGCGGCGGAAATCTCGCCCCTGCCACGACGGGCGAGCTCGGCTCCCTCGGTCTTGGTTGCATTCTCGGGCAGCTTTTTGTTAGTCATCGCGATCGTCTCCTTCGTTCAGAACCCCGACCGCGCATACCAACTACACGCGAATCGATAGGTTCTTTTTATCATCGCTCCAGTTGCAGGCATTGCGCGCAGGGCATGCAAAGCAGGCGCGCGACGCTTTGTCGGCTGCATAAAGCAGACGCTCAAGCGGCTGGCTGTTCACGCGCAGCTTTCGATGGCCCAGGATGGCCGTCTTAATGGCTGCGGCATCTGCCGGCTCGAACGCCACGTCTTCGGGCATGCCGCCGAGAATCGCATCAGCGACGCGTTCGCTTGCAACATCATGGGATATACCCGATTCATACTGTTCATCTTTGCCGATATCGTGAAGAAGTGCCGTGGCATAGATGACCTCGCGGTCAAATCCGAGCTGCTCCTCAAGATTCTTAATCCACATAATGCGCGCGACATCCAGCAGATGGTCAATACCGTGGCGGCAAAAAATGCGCCCCGATTCCAACTGCGCAATGTTGCCCAAATGCCGCCGGAACAACCCGTTGGCACAAATGTAGTCAATGCGAGGCATGGCACCAAACGGGGTCAGGCCCGAAGCCATAAAGCCGCGACGTGGCGTTCCCTCATCGGTCTTCGATGCAAAGTCGTTGACGACCCTCATGCTAGCGGCCCAGCATCCTAAAGAATCGCTCCTCGAGCGACGGATCGGTCTCAAAGACACCGCGATGAGCAAGCGTTACGGTCTTGGTACCGGGCTTTTGCACGCCGCGCATGGTCATGCACATATGCTCGGCTTCCATCAGCACAATCGCTCCTTGGGGGGCAAGATATTCCATGAGGGCGTCGGCAACCTGTGCACACAGCTGCTCCTGCAGCTGCAGACGACGGGCATAGACCTCAACTGTGCGAGCAAGCTTAGACAGACCCGCCACGCGACCGTTAGGGATATAGCCGATCGCAGCCTTGCCATAAAACGGCAGCAGATGGTGCTCGCACAGTGAGTAAAACGTAATGTCGCGCTCGATAACCAAATCGTTCGAAGCGACGGCAAATGTTTTGGACAGGTGCTCCTCGGCGCTCTGATCCATGCCGCCTGCAATCTCGCTATACATACGGGCGACGCGTGCCGGCGTCTCCAGCAGACCCTCACGAGTTGGGTCCTCGCCTATGCCCTCAAGCAACAGCCTTATGGCGGCCTCGACTTTTTCCTGATCGACCATCTGGGCCTCACTTTTCCGATTTTGCGTTCGCGCTATGGTACCACGCCCTCCGGCATCGGCCACAAGCTACATAGTATGGGTCGAATAGATCGGATCGTCCCGCCAAAGCTCCACAGCATCGCAAAGCGAAACGCCCTCACGTGCAGCACGAGCGCGCGTGGCGTTCATGTCAATCACGCGCTGATTACTCGAGCCCCTAAAGCGCAGCGAGATATCGTACAGGTCCTGAACAAACGGGCCGTCCACCAGCATGTCGAGGCAGGCAAGGATACGGTCCGTCACCTCGGTATGATGACGACCGCCCGGCATAAGCTCCTCGAGCACGTCGCCGGTAAAGCACCAAATGGTCTTCCCCGACTCCACAGGATAGACCACGCGCACGCGTTCGATAAAGTCAACGAGACCCGCCTGATTCTCGGGCTCCATAGGCTCGCCACCCAGAATCGTCAGGCCATCAATAAAGGGATGGTCAAGACTCTCGATAATCTTGTCCTCGACGGCACGATCGAACGTTTCACCCGCGGCAAAGTCCCACGCGACGGAGTTAAAGCAATTCTTGCACCCGCGACGGCACCCGCTCACAAACAGAGAAGTACGAACGCCTTCCCCATCAGCAATGTCGAAATACTTAATGTTCGCGTAGTTCATAGGTAACTCTCCCGGGAGGCCGGGACATATCATCCCGTCCTCAAACATTCTCGGCCTTCGGCCTGCGAAACTGCGGGCGGGACGATATGTCCCGGCCTCATGCAAAGGGTAACTCAATGAACGAAGCGAACATCGAGTATAGGGTTCGAGGTCCAATAAAAACTTTGTTGCAGCTCAACCGCCATCGCAAGTAAATCGCAGCTGCAGCTCAAATTATTTCCGCTAAGAACTTCGAGGAGTGAGCAGGCCTCATGCTGCATCTCAGCTACGTCAACTTGGCCGCCCCGTAGCGAGGCCCCGGACCTTT
>CABUGR010000164.1 GCA_902491135.1 uncultured Collinsella sp.
GTAGCGGGTGGTTTAAAGCTGGCCGCTGCGCGGCCAGCGGACTAAAGTCTTGAAATAAAAAGCCCGCCGATCAAATGATCGACGGGCTTAAGAAAGGAGGACCTGGTTAATAAATGCCAGACAATGGCATATTTCCGGCTAGAAAACGTCCTTGGCAAATACCTTTGAGTCATTGGGGACCTGACGGATTTCGATAACCACGCCATCGTTGACAAGCTCTTGGATATGCTCGGCATCGGTTTCGGTCGCAAAGATTGCGGGGGTCGGATGAAGCGTGGTCTCGGGAGACTTTCGGGTTCCACCCAGATTGATCTCCTTGATGTCTTTGCAACCCTTAGCGAGACGATAGGCATCCTCGATCGTCTCGACAATGATAAACAGCGAATACTTGTCGGTGACGCCGCTGTTGAGCGCCTCGATGGCCGCGTTTACGTCTTTTATGACGAGCTTCACGCCGTTGGGGCGGGCGAGCCTCAAAGCGGCTTTTCTCATGTCGTCTTTTGCCACGGCATCGCTGGCACACAGGATGCAATCGACATCCAGCGCATGCGTCCAAGACATGGCGACCTGGCCGTGAATCAATCGGTAATCGACCCTCGTAAGCTTAATCATCGTAATCATCTCCGCACGTAATAAAGGTAATGACAGGCGTGGCCCTTAGCTAGGGCTCGAACCAGAACTAACTAGAACTCTTCTTCTTCGACATCGGCAAGCATGTCCGCCGCCTCACAAAGCATGATAAACGAACGTGATCCCTCGACCGCAGCTTTGGCCTTGTCCGCATCCAGGGAGTCCAGCTGTGTAGCCATTTCCACCAGCAGCGGCAAGTTCATTCCGGTGATCAACGTAAACGATCCGGCGGTCTGCCTCTGAATGAATTCGTTGTTTACAGAGCCGCCAAAGATGTCAGTCACGACAAACCAAGAGTCGGCAGGGTCCTTCGACTCCATCCAAGCATCGATAAGCGCTGCGACATCCCTCGTGTCGTCATCGACATAGGCGCACAGACACTCGATTCGGTCGTTGGCGCCCATCAGGATCTCGAGAGAGCTCTTCATACCTTGGGCGAGATAACCATGACTCGCTAGCAATATCTTATTCATAGTTCTCCAATATCAATAAGACGTACTATATTGTCATAACAAAGTATATTAGCAATCTACCCTACGCGGTGTGTCTATTTTCCAAATCCGCGAACGGTAGCAATTGGTCGGTAAATTGACCAATCTATCTCTAATTTACAAATAGAACTTCAGTCGCTCGGTGCAGTACACCTGACGGGAGATGAAAAGCGGCTCGCCGCTTGGAGCATAACGTCTATCGACAAACAGAAGCAGCGGAGAGTCCAGCTCCACGTTAAGGTATGCCGCCTCGAGCTCGCTCGCATAGCAGACCTCGAGCGTACGCGTATTGGGGCCCATCTTGATCCCCTGGCGATCGAGTACCGCCATCAGCGAATCCTCGAGGGATTCATGCTCCAAAAAAGAAAGCGCAGCGGAATAGCTATTGGTTTCCAGCATCGTGGGCTTGTCATCCACAAGGCGCAGACGACGACTACGCAATACCTTTTGGGTATCGTCTACGCCCAGGAACTTCGCGTCTCGCAGGCTTGGGAAGTCCCAGCCCATTGCGAGAACCCTGGTAGACGCCTGCTTGCCCGCAAGCTGGCACGAATGGGTAAAGCTCTCACGGTCGTCCGCGGCATACATCTGTGTGTCCGACGAAACGAACGTGCCCTTGCCGCGGGCCCTCTCAACAAGCCCAGCATCTTCCATTTCTTTAATTGCGGAGCGAACCGTTATTCGGCTCACGCCAAATTGCTCGATGAGCTCCGCCTCGGTCGGAAGCTTATCTCCCGGGCGGTACGTGCCGTTGGCGATCGAATCAGAAAGCGCACGGACAATCTGTTTGTACAGGGGGACAACGCTATTTGCTTCAACCATATCAACCATACCTTTGCAAGGAATCAGCAGTTTATAGATAGATGACTTATATTGTATTAGAACTTTTTAGGAGTCCATATATTTCCTAAATGATTCGGTAAACGGGGTGTTATTTCACTTTAGCGGGGTGCAGCGGCTACCCGCGGCATTCGTTATCAACCTAGCTAGGCTAGTCCACCCACATCGTCTCCAGTTCGCTGCAGAGCCGCGCTCCATATGGGTATACTCTCGAGGATTCGACTCGATTCGCCCCCGTTGGGGCGTCAAAGGAGACTGCATATGCCCACCACCTCAACCGACCCGCGCGCCGCTGCTGCCGCGCTGCTGGTGCCCGGTACCACCTGCCACGGCTTTGCCGTCGAGCGCTGCGAGACCGTGCCCGAGCTCGACTCGGACGCCTACGTGCTGCGCCACATCGCCTCGGGCGCTCGCCTGCTGTACCTGGCGTGCGACGACGAAAACAAGGCCTTTGCCATTGGCTTTAAGACGCCGCCGGCCGATTCCACCGGCGTGTTCCATATTCTTGAGCACTCGGTGCTGTGCGGATCGGCCAAGTTTCCCGTCAAGGAGCCGTTTGTCGACCTGATCAAGAGCTCCATGCAGACGTTCCTCAACGCCATGACCTACCCCGACAAGACCATCTACCCCGTTGCCACCACCAACGAGCAGGATCTGTACAACCTGATGGACGTGTACCTGGACGCGGTGTTCAACCCGGCCATCTATACCAAGCCCACCATTTTTGAGCAGGAGGGCTGGCACTACGAGCTGGACCTGCCGGAGGGCGTCGAGGGCGAGGGCGACGGCAGCTCCGCGAGCCTGCGCGAGGGCACGCTGCGCTATAACGGCGTGGTGTTCAACGAGATGAAGGGCGCGCTGTCCGACCCCATGAGCGTGCTGGACGACGCCGTCAACGCCGCGCTCTATCCCGACACCGCCTATGCGCACGAGAGTGGCGGCGACCCGCGCGCGATTCCCGCGCTCACCTACGAGCAGTTCCTGGACACGCACGCGCGCCACTACAATCCTTCCAACTCCTATATCACGCTCTACGGCGACCTGGACGTGGACCGCGCCCTGGCCTTTTTGGACGAGCGCTATCTGTCGCAGCCGAGTGCCGCAAGTCGGCGCATGGACGCAGCCGTTGCCGCCGGCGAGGACCCGTCCACGCTGGCGCCCAATCCGCTGGACGTGCAGGCGCCCGTGACCTGCGAGTATAGGCGCGTCGAGATGGCCACTACGCCCGAGAACGCCCTGGTAGGCCTGGGCCTGGTGCTGGGCAGCGCGCTCGACCGTAAGCGCACAATCGCGGCGGATATCCTGTTCGAGGCGCTGCTGGGCTCCAACGAGGCGCCGGTTAAGAAGGCCATTCTGGCCGCCGGCTTGGGCGGCAACGTGGTGAGCTACACCGCGGCCGAGAGCCTGCAGCCCTACGAACTCATCATGCTGCAAAACGCGCAGCCCGGCGTGGCGCGCGAGCTGCGCCGCGTGTTCCAGGACGCTTGCCGCGACCTGTGTGAGCACGGCGTTCCGCGCGAGCGCCTGGAGGCCATCATCAGCAGCAACGAGTACGACCTGCGCCAGCGCGACTACGGTATTGCCGACGGCGTGGCCATTGCGTGCGACGCGCTGAGCACGTGGCTCTACGATGACAACGCCGCGACGCTGGCGCTCAAGTACGGCCCAGTGTACGAGGAGCTGCGCGGCGAGCTGGACGGCAGCTACTTTGAGGACCTGCTGCGCGAGCTCGTGCTGGAGAACGACCACATGGCGCTGGTCGAGCTGGTTCCGGTAGACGCTGCCGAGGGTGCGGAGGGCGCCGAGGCCGCCGAGCTGGCAGCCAAGCGCGACGCCATGACCGATGCCGAGCTGGCCGACGTGGTCGAGCGCACGGCCGTGCTGCGTGCCGCACAGGAGGCGGAAGACACGCCCGAGGACAAGGCCACGCTGCCGCGCCTCCGCGTATCCGACATTGGCGAGGCGCGCCCCGAGCCGCCGCTGGTCG
>CABUGR010000165.1 GCA_902491135.1 uncultured Collinsella sp.
GCTCGGTCTGGACTGGATGGATATTCGTATCTTGGAGACGCTTGCCAAGACGTTCTCCGGTCGTGCCGTGGGACTTACGACCCTTGCCAGCGCGGTGGGCGAGGACCCGGGCACGCTCGAGGATGTCTATGAGCCCTATTTGCTGCAGTGCGGGTTGATGATTCGTACGCCGCAGGGCCGTCAGGCAACCCTTCGCACCTTTGAGCACCTGGGGATTGAACCTACCGTTTAGGGCGCTTTGTTTTGGCGGGCTGTTGGACTATCGCTGGTCGTCGGGTAAACATATCGCCGTTCATCGGTTATGGGCGTTTTACTATTGCGCGCCCGTGCTATGCTGAATTGGTCTTTTTCTCATTCGGTAACGAAAGGACCGCCCATGCCTACTGACATCGAAATCGCACGTTCTGTCACGCCACTGCCTATTACCGAGGTGGCCAAGAACGCCGGCGTCGACGTTAAGCACCTGATTCCGTACGGCTTCGACAAGGCTAAGGTCGACTATTCACTGCTCAACGAGCCGACTGATCACCAGGCCAAGCTTGTCCTCGTGACCGCCATCAACCCCACGCCTGCGGGCGAGGGCAAGACCACCACGACCATCGGTCTGGCCGATGGCCTGCGTCGTCGCGGCGTCAAGAGTGCCGTGGCCCTGCGCGAGCCTTCGCTCGGCCCCGTCTTTGGCGTTAAGGGCGGTGCTGCCGGTGGCGGCTGGGCTCAGGTGATCCCCATGGAGGACATCAACCTGCACTTTACCGGCGACTTCCACGCTATCGGTGCTGCCAACAACCTGCTGGCCGCCATGCTTGATAACCACATCCAGCAGGGCAACCAGCTCGGTATTGACGTTAAGCGCATCACTTGGAAGCGCGTCGTCGATATGAACGACCGTCAGCTGCGCCACGTCATCGACGGCATTGGCGGTAAGGCCCAGGGCGTGCCGCGCGAGGACGGCTTCGATATCACCGTTGCCTCCGAGGTCATGGCAATCCTGTGCCTGTCCACGAGCATCAACGATCTTAAGGAGCGCTTGGGCGAGATCGTTGTCGGCTACAGCTATGCCGGCGAGCCCGTCCGTGCCCGCGACCTCAAGGCCCAGGGTGCCATGGCCGCGTTGCTTAAGGACGCGCTCAAGCCCAATCTGGTGCAGACGCTCGAGGGTACGCCCGCGTTTGTCCACGGCGGTCCCTTCGCAAATATCGCCCACGGCTGCAACTCCATCATGGCCACGCGTATGGCTATGCGTTTTGGCGATGTCGCCATTACCGAGGCCGGCTTCGGCGCCGATCTGGGTGCCGAGAAGTTCCTCGACATCAAGTGCCGCATGACGGGCGTTCGCCCCAGCGCCGTCGTGGTCGTCGCCACTGCCCGCGCGCTGAAGTACAACGGTGGCGTCGCCAAGGCCGATCTCAACGAGGAGAACCTCGAGGCACTCAAGGCTGGCATGCCCAACCTGCTGCGTCACGTCGACAACATCCAGAACGTATATGGTCTGCCGCTTCCCGACGGACACCGAGGCCGAGCTTGCGCTCGTTGAGTCCGAGTGCCAGAAGCTCGGCGTCAACGTTAAGCTTTCCGAGGTCTGGGCTAAGGGCGGCGAGGGCGCGCTCGAGCTTGCCGATGAGGTCATGCGTCTGATTGGGCAGCCGAGTGAGCTCAAGTTTGCCTATGAGGACGGTGCCGATGTGGCCGACGCCCTCGAGGCCGTTGCCACCAAGGTTTACCGCGCCGACGGCGTCGACTTTACGCCGGCTGCCAAGCGCCAGCTTGCCGAGCTGCGCGAGAACGGCTTTGGCAACCTGCCGGTGTGCGTCGCCAAGACGCAGTACAGCTTTAGCGACAACGCCAAGGCCCTGGGCGCTCCCGAGAACTTCCGCATCACCGTGCGTGAGCTCAAGGTTTCTGCCGGCGCCCACTTTGTGGTCGCGCTGACCGGCAGTGTTCTGACCATGCCTGGTCTGCCCAAGGTGCCCGCGGCCGAAAACATCGACGTCGACAACGACGGCAACATCACCGGCCTGTTCTAAGCCTGCTGTCCATAGCTGCTAGCCCGCCCCGCCGCGCCCACAAGGCACGGCGGGGCTTTTTGATCCTTAGGCCCGCGCATGTCTTGTAGATACCGACGGACTCTGCCCGTCATAGGCTTTTGCGCGGGTAGAATGCATGGATAACTTGATGCTCACGCGCGACGGAAAGGAATCGTTGCATGGATCAGGACAAGACAACCGTGATGGGCGGCTACGGTTCCGCGCAGGCTGGCGATAGCGCCGATGCGACCCGCGTTGTTCCCAACCCCGGTTATACCGACCCCGCCGCGACGCAGCCTTCTGCCGGGCCCACCCGGGTTATGGGCTATGGCGACACGGCGCAGGATTCTTACGCTACATCTTCGCAAGGCCCCTATGGCAACGCAGCTCCGGATCCGTTTGATTACGCACCGCAGGATTCTTATGCTGCCTCGACGCCGAATCCCTATGATGGCCTGCCGCAGAATCCCATTCCGCAGCCTCAGCAGACGACGTATATGCCTCGCACGGCGCAGCCTCGCTACGAGTCGCGCGAGCCGTATCGCGAGTACCCCAAGTCGATTCCGCAATATGGCGAGGACGAAGAGAGGAAAACGTCGCGTTCGTCGAGCGTGATCAAGAAGATCCTCATCGTACTGGCGATCTTCTTTGCGCTGTCGGTTGTGTTTGCCATTGTGTCGGGCATGCTCAACAAGCGAGGGAGCTCAACGGCCGATACCACTGCCGAGCAAACCGAGTCCGCCTCGTCTGGCACTGTCGATCTGAGCGATATCCCGGGGCAGTACTGGTCCAACGCCAAGAAGCTCCTCAAGTCGCGCGGAGCCGACCTTTCGAACGCCGTGATCCTGACCGACGATGGCTCAACGCCCGTCGTCGATGCTAACTGGGTCGTTACTTCTGCCTACTATAACGACAACGGCAACCTCGAAATTCAACTCACGCACAAGAACAGCTCGGGCAACTCGTCCGACGGCCAAAGCGGTACCGACAGCTCGAGCTCCAATGCGCTGGAGGACTTGAGCAACAAGGCACAGGAGTTGGGAGACAAGGCGCAAGAGCTGGGCGATACGGCGCAAAACCTGGGCGATACCGCGCAGAACTTGGGCGGCATGGCGACGGATGCCTGGAACGCACTGCAAAACGGCATCTCGGGCGCGCAGGGAAACTAGCGGACGAGCGGAGCGGGGCTACAGCTGCTCGGCCGGACGCTCGGGCGAGCTGAAGCCCGAATCAAACGTGACGACGCATGAGACGTCGGGTCGGCGCTCGTGCACGATGCGCGTGACGAGCTCCAGCAGCTCCTCGTCGGATATGTCAAAGCCGTCGGGACGCACCAGGTCAAACGAAACGAACCCGTCGTGCTCGTGCAGGTCGTGGATGGAGAGCGCGGGATCGATCTGCATGACGCCGCGCTTGACCCAGCCGCGCAGGTCGTCGCCAGTGGTGGCGATGGGGTCGCAGTGTAGCGTGATACCGATGCCCATCTGGCGCTTGATGTCGTGCTCGATGGTGTCCAGAATCTCGTGGTGCTCAAATGCGTCGCCCTCGCCGGGCATCTCCACGTGGGCGCTGGCAAACTGACGACCGGGGCCGTAGTCGTGCACCATGAGGTCGTGTGTGCCCAAGACCTGCGGATAGGACATGATCTTGTCGCGGATTGCCTGGACGAGCTTGGGGTCGGGCGCTTGCCCCAGCAACGGGCTGATGGCGTCGCGCACCAGGCCCATGCCGCTGATGCAAATGAAGATGCCCACGCCCAGGCCCGCCCAGCCGTCGAGGTCAAAGCCGGTCGTCTGCGAAATAAGCGCCGCCACCAAGACCGAGCCCGAGGTGATGACGTCGTTTTTGGAGTCCTGTGCTGTGGCGATGAGCGTCTCCGAGTCGATGCGGTCG
>CABUGR010000166.1 GCA_902491135.1 uncultured Collinsella sp.
CTTCCTCTTCTGCCTTGAGGAGGTCGCCGTGTCCCGCTCGTCTCATGAGCGCCGATGGTGTTGAAGTCCTCTTGGCAATAAGTCGCGGCAGCGTCAGCCGCCAATTCAAAAAAGCCACAGGCGGAAGGCAAACCGCTTCAAAGCAAATTCACCCTCCAACAAATAGTGGATCCCCAACAAAGTCTTTAGCCTGAGCGAGCAGAGTTAAGCAGGCGTCAACGTGTCGTCTCCCAAGCCCGGCAGAGCAGCAACCTTAATATATTTCGCCGCCGCTCTGCCGGCCCCAGGCGACTCCGCGCACTTTACCTGCGTAAACAATGTGAGTGAAATATGAATCTCGATGGATACGCCCGCAGCCGTGTATACTAGACAGCTGTGTGTAACCAGGGGAGTATTCTGGCTGGACAAAACGCCTGCTTAATAGGGTTGTCAGGTAGTTCGGACGCAATACAAGGCTGGAGAGCACGTCGTGTAAGTAGTGGTCCTCTAGGGGCGTACGCTCGGTGGTGTACGCATTGTCCCAAGACCACGCGAGAGTTGGGATCATATCTTGATCAGCATGATTCTCGGCCGCAAGATTGGCATGACCCAGGTTTGGGACGAGAACGACAACGTCGTCCCCGTCACGGTCATCCAGGCTGGCCCCTGCGCTGTCTCGCAGGTTAAAACTCAGGCAACCGACGGCTATGACGCCGTCCAGATCGGTTTCGGCGACATCAAGGCCAAGAACGTGAACAAGCCCATGGCTGGTCACTTCGCTAAGGCTGGCGTCGAGCCTGTCCGCTTCCTTCGTGAGGTCCGCGTCGAGAACGGCGAGGAGCACAAGGTCGGCGAGGTCGTTACCGTCGCTGATTTCGCTGATGTCGAGAAGGTCGACGTCATCGGTACCTCCAAGGGTAAGGGCTTCCAGGGTCGCATCAAGCGCTGGGGTCAGCGCCGCGGTCCTATGACGCATGGTTCTCACTTCCAGCGTCACCCCGGTTCTATCGGTCAGTGCGCCTATCCTGCGCGCGTCCTCAAGGGCGTCAAGATGGCCGGTCACATGGGTAACGAGCGCGTTACCGTCAAGAACCTTTCCGTTGTCCGCATCGATGCCGAGCAGAACCTCATCTTGGTCAAGGGCGCTGTCCCGGGTGCCAAGAATGGTCTCGTCGCCATCCGTATGGCCTAAGGGCCCAGCCCATTTAGCCCAGCGTCATACCAAGGAGAACACTTAAATGGCAAAGTTTGAAGTAAAGAACAGCGAGGGCAAGAAGGTCGCCGAGGCCGAGCTCGCCGCTGAGGTGTACGGCATCGAGCCGAACATCCACGTTATGCACCACATCGTCAAGTGCCAGATGGCCTCTTGGCGTCAGGGCACCCAGTCTGCTAAGGGTCGCTCTGAGGTTTCCGGTGGCGGCAAGAAGCCTTGGCGTCAGAAGGGCACCGGCCGTGCCCGCCAGGGTTCCATCCGTGCTGCCCAGTGGCGTCACGGTGGCGTTGTCTTCGCCCCCAAGCCCCGTTCCTACGCTAAGCGTATGAACAACAAGGAGGTCAAGCTGGCTATGCGCTCCGCGCTGTCCGCCAAGCTGGCCGATGGCGAGCTCGTGCTCGTCGACGACTACGGCTTCGAGAAGCCTTCCACCAAGGCTGCCGTCGCCATGCTCAAGGCTCTCGGTCTTGAGGGCAAGCGTCTGACCATCATCGTTCGCGATGAGGACGTCAACGCCTACCTGTCGTTCCGCAACATTCCCAAGACGTTCATCATCACCGCTGACGAGGCCAACACCTACGATCTCGTCAACAACAACGCTGTGCTGATGCCCGCCGACATCGCCGCTCACTTCGGGGAGGTGCTTGCATAAATGACCGCCCACGAGATCATCATCCGTCCGATCGTGTCCGAGCGTTCCTTCTCCGGCATGGAGCTGAACAAGTACACGTTCGAGGTCGCCAAGGATGCTAACAAGTATCAGATCAAGGACGCTGTCGAGGAGATCTTCGGCGTCAAGGTCGTTCGCGTGAACACCCTGACGGTCAAGCCCAAGACCAAGCGCGTGCGCTATGTCGCCGGCAAGACCCGTTCTTGGAAGAAGGCCATCGTCACGCTGGCCGAGGGCGACACCATCGAGGTCTTTGGCAACCAGGCCTAAGACTCGCTGCTGTTGAGTGAGCTCATGCCTCCCAAATAGGGGAGGCGAGAGCTCAAGGTTTTGGGCGTATAAAATGGACACGCCCGGAACCGTGTATACGTCCGGTGTCATCGCACCCGAGGCAGAACCTCGAATCCCTGTCTGCGATGGCTAACGGATTCCTATTGAAAGGGATTGTAATGGCTGTAAAGCACCTTAAGCCGACCTCCGCTGGTAGGCGTTGGCAGACGATCTCCGATTTCTCCGAGATCACCTGCACCAAGCCCGAGAAGTCTCTTCTCGAGCCCCTGCCCAAGAAGGCCGGTCGTAACAACAACGGCCGCATCACCACCCGCCACCAGGGCGGCGGCGTGAAGCGTCGTTACCGCGTGATCGACTTCAAGCGCAACAAGGACGGCGTGCCCGCCAAGGTTGCCACGATCGAGTACGATCCGAACCGTTCCGCTCGCATCGCTCTGCTGCACTACGCTGACGGTGAGAAGCGCTACATCCTGGCCCCCAAGGGCCTCGAGGTCGGTCAGACCATCATGTCCGGTTCTGACGCCGACATCAAGCCGGGCAACGCTCTGCCCCTCGCCGACATCCCCGTCGGTACGCTCATCCACGCCGTTGAGTTCCAGCCGGGCAAGGGCGCTGCTATCGCCCGTTCCGCCGGTAACTCCTGCCAGCTGATGGGTAAGGAGGGCAAGTACGCCATCGTCCGTATGCCTTCCTCCGAGATGCGCCGCATCCTCGTTACCTGCCGCGCCACCGTCGGTGAGGTCGGCAACGCCGATCACTCCAACATCGTCATCGGCAAGGCCGGCCGTAAGCGTCACATGAACGTGCGCCCGACCGTCCGCGGTACCGTCATGAACCCTGTCGACCACCCGCACGGCGGCGGCGAGGGCAAGAACCACACCTCTGGTCGTCCCTCTGTTACCCCCTGGGGTAAGCCGACGAAGGGCCTTCGTACGCGCAAGAAGAAGAAGGTCTCGAACCAGCACATCATTCGACGCCGTAAGAAGTAATTTCGGATACCGAGTTTTAGGAGAAAGCACTTATGAGCAGAAGTCTCAAAAAGGGCCCGTTCGTGGAGACTCGCCTTCTCTCGCGTATCACCGCGATGAACGAGGCTGGCAAGAAGGACGTCGTGAAGACCTGGTCCCGCGCGTCCACCATCTTCCCCGAGATGGTTGGTCACACCATCGCCGTCCACGACGGCCGCAAGCATGTGCCCGTGTATGTTACCGAGTCCATGGTTGGTCACAAGCTCGGCGAGTTCGCGCCGACTCGTACGTTCCGTGGCCACAAGGCCAAATAGGGGGTTAACCGTAAATGGCAACTAAGTCTATTGAAACTGAGGCCACCGAGGTTCGCGCCGTCGCTAAGTACGTGCGTGTTTCCCCCAGCAAGGCCCGCCTGGTGGTCGATCTGATCCGCCGCAAGCCTGTCGCTCAGGCCTTCGACATCCTCCACTTCTGCGACCGCGCTGTCGCTGTGGATGTCGAGAAGGTTCTCCGTTCCGCCGTTGCGAACGCCGAGAACAACAACGGTCTGCGTGCCGACAACCTGGTTGTCGCCGCTGCCTATGTTGACGAGGGTCCGACGCTTAAGCGCATCCGTCCCCGCGCCAAGGGTTCCGCTTCTCGCATTCTGAAGCGTACTTCCCACATCACCGTCGTCGTTGCTCCTCGAAAGGAGGCGTAAAGCTGTATGGGTCAGAAAGTCTACCCCACCGGCTTCCGTCTTGGCATCACCGAGAACTGG
>CABUGR010000167.1 GCA_902491135.1 uncultured Collinsella sp.
CGAGCGCTTTGGTCGCATTCGCCTGACACATGTGAACCTCAACGACGGCACCGCCGAGGGCATCCAGCTGCTCGACGCACCGTGCTTCTCGGTCCAGTACCACCCCGAGGCCTCGCCTGGCCCCACCGATGCCCACTATCTCTTTACCGCCTTTACGCGACTCATGGACGGCGAGGAGAGCTACCTGGACATCGACACCGCGAAGGACCGCCTTGCCGGCTGGAACTTTGCTGAGTCCGAGACCGCTGAGACCGAGGAGAACTAACATGCCGAAACGTGCTGACATCAAGCGTATCCTCGTCATTGGTTCGGGCCCCATCGTCATCGGCCAGGCCTGCGAGTTCGACTACTCCGGCGCCCAGGCCTGCAAGGTGCTCAAGGAGGATGGCTTTGAGGTCATCCTGGTCAACTCCAACCCGGCGACCATCATGACCGACCCGGGCTTGGCCGACCGCACCTATGTCGAGCCCATCACCGCCGAGTTTATCGAGCGCGTAATCAAGAAAGAGCGCCCGGACGCGCTGCTGCCCACGCTGGGCGGCCAGACCGGTCTGAACGCCGCCGTCGAACTGGCAAAGGACGGCACGCTCGACAAATACGGCGTCGAGATGATCGGCTGCGACCTGGCCGCTATCGAGCGCGGCGAGGACCGCAAGCTCTTTAACGAGGCCATGGCCGAGATTGGCCTGGAGGTCGCGCGCTCGGGCTATGCCTACAGCGTGGCAGACGCCGAGGCCATCGCCGAGCGCGTGGGATATCCCTGCGCGCTGCGTCCGAGCTTTACCCTCGGCGGCGCCGGTGGTGGCATCGCGCATACTCACGAGGAGCTCGTCTCCATCGTGAGCCAGGGCCTGGAGCTCTCGCCTGCCCACGAGGTGCTGGTCGAGGAGTCCATCGAGGGTTGGAAAGAGTACGAGATGGAGGTCATGCGTGACCACGCCGGCAACGGCATCATCGTGTGCTCCATCGAGAACCTCGACCCCATGGGCGTGCATACCGGCGACTCCATCACCGTGGCGCCGGCGCAGACCCTCTCCGACCTGGAGTATCAGCGCATGCGTGTCGCCTCGCTCGCCATCTTGGAGAAGATCGGCGTCGAGACCGGCGGCTCCAACGTGCAGTTTGCCGTGAACCCCCAGACCGGCCGCCTGATCGTCATCGAGATGAACCCGCGCGTGAGCCGCTCGTCCGCCCTCGCTTCCAAGGCCACGGGTTTCCCCATCGCCAAGGCCGCCGCGCGCCTGGCTGTGGGCTACACGCTCGACGAGATCGTCAACGACATCACCAAGGCTACGCCCGCCTGCTTTGAGCCCACAATCGACTACTGTGTGGTCAAGGTGCCGCGCTTTGCCTTCGAGAAGTTCAAGGGTACCGACCCCACACTCACCACGCGCATGAAGGCCGTGGGCGAGATCATGGCGATCGGTCGCACCTTTGAGGAGGCCTTTGGCAAGGCTATGCGCTCGCTGGAGGATGGCCACCAGGGCATTTGCGCCGGTGGCAAGGAAGGTGCCGACAAACTGAGCGACGATGAGCTCGCTCAAGCCGTGGCAACGCCGACCGAGCACCGCATCTTCTTTGTGGTCGAGGCCCTGCGCCGTGGCTGGGACATCGCTCGCATCCATGCCATCTGCGGTATCGATCCGTGGTACCTCAACCGTATCAATGACATGGTGCAGGTCCAGGAGAGCATCCGCGGCCTGCGTGTGGAGGATATCGACGCCGACGCGATGCGCCTGCTCAAACAGTACGGCACGAGCGACGCCGAGATCGCCGCGCTGACCAGCTCGGACGAGCGCTTTGTGCGCGCCTATCGCAAGGGCCTGGGCGTGGTTCCCAGCATGAAGACGGTTGATACCTGCGCTGCGGAGTTCTCGAGCGCCACGGAGTACCACTACAAGACGCACGAGAACATCTACCGCACGAGCCCGGATGCCAAGAAGTGCTTGGCTCCCGACGAGACCACGCCGGCGGACAAGCCCAAGGCGATGATCCTGGGCGCCGGCCCCAACCGCATTGGCCAGGGTATCGAGTTCGATTACTGCTGCGTGCACGCGAGCTACGCGCTGGCGGCCCGCGGCTTCGAGACCATCATGGTCAACTGCAATCCCGAGACCGTTTCGACCGACTACGACACGTCAGACCGCCTGTACTTTGAGCCGCTCACCTACGAGGACGTCATGGACGTTATCGACGTTGAGCGCCCCGATGGCGTCGTGGTGACGCTCGGCGGCCAGACCCCGCTTAAGCTGGCGCGCATGCTCGAGGAGAGTGGCGTCAGCATCATGGGCACCAAGCCCGATGCCATCGACTTTGCCGAGGACCGCGAGCGCTTCGCTGCTCTGCTCGACAAGCTGGGCATCATGTACCCGCCGGCGGGCCAGGCAACCTCGTTTGAGGAGGCCGAGGCCGTGGCCGCGCATATCGGCTACCCGCTGCTGGTGCGTCCGAGCTACGTGCTGGGCGGCCGCGGCATGATGATCGCCTACGATGCCGAGCATCTGCGCGATTACATGGCCGAGGCCGCGCGCATTAGCCCCGACTACCCGGTGTATCTGGACCGCTTCCTGGAGGGTGCGATCGAGTCCGATGTCGACGCCCTGTGCGATGGCGAAGAGGTCTACATCGGCGGCATTCTGGAGCATATCGAGGAGGCCGGTATTCACTCCGGCGACTCTGCGACCTGCATCCCGCCGTTCAGCTTTAGCGAGAGCCTGCAGGCAAAGCTTCGCGAGACCACGCGCCGCATCGCGATGGCGCTGGGCGTACGCGGCCTGGTCAATGTGCAGTATGCCATCAAGGGCGAGACCGTCTACGTGATCGAGGCAAACCCGCGCGCGAGCCGCACCGTGCCGTTTATCTCCAAGGCCACCGGCGTGCCGCTGGCCAAGTGCGCGGCGCGTATCATGGCAGGCGATTCCATCGCGAGCCTGGGCCTGCCGAGCGACGAGCGCCAGCTGGACTGGTTCTGCATGAAGGAAGCCGTTATGCCCTGGGGTCGTTTCCCGGGCGCTGACGTTATCCTGGGGCCCGAGATGAAGTCGACGGGCGAGGTCATGGGTATCGCTAAGAGCTATCCCGAGGCATACGCCAAGACGCAGCTGGCGATTGACTACAAGCTGCCCGACCCGAGCGCCGGTAAGGTGTTCATTAGCGTGTGCGACCGCGACAAGCGTCATATCCTTTCGGTCGCCCGTATCCTGCGCTACCTGGGCTTTGATATCTGCTCCACCGAGGGCACGGCGCGCGTGCTGCGTGGAGGCAACGTGACGTGCGAGGTCGTGGAGAAGATTAGCGGCCCGCACGACGGCGAGCGTCCCAACATCGGCGACCTCATCGCCGATGGCAAGATCGCGGTAATCATCAACACGCCGTACGGCCCGGGTTCGCGTGGCGACGGCTATCTGTTGCGTACCGAGGCGGTGCGCCGCGGCGTGACCTGCGTGACGGCGATGTCTGCCGCCAACACCTACGTGAGCGCCATCGAGGCGGTGCGCGAGGACCAGCAGGGTCACGGCAGCGCCAACGACATGGGCATGGACGTCATCGCCCTGCAGGACCTGCCACAGCACACGGTGTAGTTGACCTGGCCGGCCGGGGCGGGAGGGGCCGAATTTCCCCCTTCGCTCCGGCTGCAAGCAGAGTCGCTCAGGAGGAAACTCGGCCCCTCTTGCCCCGACGCACTGTGTCTAGACGGATTGCACCTCCTGTTTTTAGAGATAAATACCATTTAGCGGTGATATGCAACCGTTCAAGATATTATGTAATGGCATATTACGTCATATGACGTAATATGCCATTAGCAGTCAAGGATGATTGTCTGTGTTCAAGTCGAGAAAGGGGCAAAATGATTAAACTGTGT
>CABUGR010000168.1 GCA_902491135.1 uncultured Collinsella sp.
GCAGTGCGTGCCCTTCGAGAAGTGGTCATCGGGCTCGTTGAAGCCGATGTGGCCGTTGTTGCCGATGCCGAGCAGCTGCAGATCCGGGTAACCGGCGTCGGCGACGATCTTGTCGTACTCAGAGCAGGCAGCGGCGGCGTCGGGGTTGGAACCATCGGGCACATGCGTGTTGTTCAGGTCGATGTTGATGTGATCGAAGAAGTTCTCGCGCATGAAGTAGTGATAGCTCTGGGGATCGTCGTGCGAAAGGCCGCGATACTCGTCCAGGTTGTAGGTGCTGACCTCGGCAAAGTCGACGTCGCCCTTCTCGTACCAAGCAGCGAGCTGCTTGTAGGCACCGATCGGGGTGGAGCCGGTGGCAAGACCCAGCACACAGTCGGGTTTGAGGATAACCTGGGCCGAGATGATATTGGCGGCCTTGCGGCTCATATCCTCGTAGTCTTTAGCTTTAATGATCTTCATTACGCGTCCTTTCTCGTACAAGAGAGGCAAGGCTCCCTTACAAGCACTTGCCCGCGGCCCGCGTCGGCCGCAACCAACGTGTGCGGCCACCAGGGCGAGGTCGCGTAATGTATGTGTCTCGTGTCTAGCCGCGTCGAGGCCCCTGCCCGTCCACGGTGACCCGAAGCTGTTTAGCCTCGGACGTTTCCCATCTTGCCACGGAGGGCGTCCTCTTTCAAGGGCGCCCTCCGTAAACGTGTTTGAATTGTAGGCTAATGGCCACGTGCACTTGCTAGCGCTCGCGAGCAACGATGAGCTGGTCCATCTCTTCGACATGCACGCCAACGGAGCCCTTGATACTCGAGAACTCAACGGAGTTGCACACCAAGATGGGAACCGTCACATCGTAGCCCTCGGCAGCAATTGCCTCGCGATCGAACTCAATGAGTACATCGCCCTTATGGACGATGTCACCCACTTGCGCATGTACGGTAAAGTGCTTGCCCTCGAGCTGAACAGTGTCCAAACCAACGTGGATGAGCACGTCCAAGCCATCGACCGTGTTAAGCGCAACAGCGTGTCCCGTGGGAAAAATGGCCTCGACCTTGGCATCAGCCGGTGCAATCACACGCGTTCCGGTGGGCCGAATCGCCACGCCCTGGCCCAAAAGGCCGGTGGCAAACGTCTGGTCGTTTACCTCGGAAAGCGGAATGACATCGCCCGAGATGGGAGCATCCAGCGTAAGGACTCGACCACGCATACCAAAAGACCTTAGGACTTTAGTGAACATGCTCCCCCTCGGACATACCAATCAATCAAAATAACCTTAACAGTTTACCACTTGGCAACGGTTTTTGACCATTAGGGAAGTTCGCGCTTGACAACCTCGACGATGTCGTCGACAACGCGCTGGGTCAGCTCGTGCGTCTCGGCCTCGGCCATCACGCGGACCAGCGGCTCGGTACCGCTCGGGCGCACCAGAATGCGGCCGCGGCCGTCAAGCTCCTTCTCGGCAGCAGCGACGGCATCCCAGATGGGCTGGCAATCGTCCAGACCAGCCTTGTTGTCGGAATGCACGTTGACGAGCACCTGCGGGTACTTCTTCATGATGCCGGAAAGATCGGTGAGGGTACGACCGGTGCGCTTGAGCACGGCCAGCAGCTGCAGAGCCGTCACCAGGCCGTCACCGGTGGTGTTGTGCTCCAGGAAGATGATGTGGCCGGACTGTTCGCCGCCGATGACGGCGCCGTCCGCGAGCATACGCTCAAGAACATAACGGTCGCCCACGGCGGTCTGAACCATCTCGAAGCCCTGCTCCTTCATAGCGATGGAGAAGCCCAGGTTGCACATGACGGTCGAGACGATCTCGGAGTTGGCGAGCTTGCCGCGAGCGGCGAGGTCAGAACCGCAGATAGCCAGGATGTAGTCACCGTCGATCTCATTGCCCTCGCTGTCCACGAACAGCACGCGGTCGGCGTCGCCGTCGTGGGCCAGACCGATGTCAGCATGGGTGCGCAGCACGAGCTCGCGCAGGGGCTCGAGGTGCGTAGAGCCGCACTCAACGTTAATGTCGGTGCCGCAATAATCGGTGTTGATGGCATGGACCGTAGCACCCAGGCGCTGCAGCGCGGCGGGCGTGGTCTGGCAAGAAGCACCGTGGCCGCAGTCGACGGCAACGACCAGGCCGTCGAGCCTCAGGCCATCAAGCGTATCGATGGCGTGGTCGACGTATGCCTTGCGAGCGTCCTTCATCTTGATAATGTGGCCCACGCCGGCACCGGTCGGCAGCGTGTCGGCAGCCATGGCTTCCTCGGACATGACCCAGGCGCTGATCTCTTCCTCGACAGCATCGGGAAGCTTCATGCCCTTGCGGCTAAAGAACTTGATGCCGTTGAACTCCGGCGGATTGTGCGAAGCGGAGATGACAATGCCGCCATCGAGCTCGTTTTGAACAGTGAGCAGCGCCACAGCAGGCGTGGGGATGACACCGCAGCAGTGCGGACGGCCGCCCTCGGCCATAATGCCGGCGGTCAGAGCGCTCTCGAGCATGGTGCCCGAAAGGCGCGTGTCACGGCCGATGCAGATGTCCGGACCAAGGAACTTGGTCGCCGCGCGACCCAGACGAAACGCGAGGTCGCACGAAAGATCGGCGTTGGCGACGCCACGGACGCCATCGGTACCGAAGATGTTCTGGGGCATAGGATCGCTCCTTCCCTAGCAGGCGATATGCAACCGCCCACCCTAGTCGAAAAAGAAAAGCGGGACCCGCCGAGGAATCGGCAGGCCCCGCTTGTACATTGTATCTCGAAAGGAGATAAACCCTTAGCGCTTGGAGAACTGGGGAGCGCGGCGGGCCTTCTTGAGGCCGTACTTCTTGCGCTCGACCACGCGAGCATCGCGCGTAAGGAAACCGGCCTTCTTGAGGTCAGCACGGTAGTCGCCAGCGTTCAGAAGAGCGCGAGCGATGCCCAGACGCAGAGCGCCGGACTGACCGGAGATGCCGCCGCCATCGCACAGAGCGATAACGTCGAACTGACCGGCGGTGTCGGTCACCTTGAAGGGAGCAAGGGCGTTCTCAACGAGCTGATGACGGCCGAAATACTGCTCGGCGTCACGCTTGTTGATGGTCACCTTGCCGGTGCCGGGGACGAGACGGACGCGGGCGACGGCGTTCTTACGACGGCCGGTACCCTGGTAGACAACGGTGTTCTCAGCCATCTTTAAGCCTCCAGCTCAATCTTCGTGGGGTTCTGGGCAGCATGCGGATGCTCGGCACCAGCGTAGACCTTAAGCTTGGTCATCTGGGCACGGCCGAGGGTGGTCTTGGGCAGCATACCGCGAACGGCGCGCTCGATGACCTTCTCCGGGTGCTTCTCCATAGCCTGGCGGAAGCTCTCAGCCTTGAGGCCGCCGTTGTAGCCGCTGTGGCGATAATAGGTCTTCGTGTCGGCCTTGTTACCGGTAAGCTGGACCTTATCGGCGTTGATGACGACAACGAAGTCGCCGCAGTCGCTGTTGGGCGTGAACTGGGGCTTGTTCTTACCGCGCAGGATCATTGCGATCTGGGTGGCAAGACGGCCCAGGACAGCACCATCGGCGTCGACGAGAACCCAGTTGCGCTGGACCTCGCCCTGCTTGGCGTAGTGAGTCGATTTCGAAATCACTTAGACTCCTCCATGTACAGTACGTGTTGTTACAGAGATTCACGGGGCTCTGCAAGTAACCCGTCCATATTACCCCGCTCGCCGTACGAGTCAACAGGTATTTTGGCTCCGACCAGAGTTTCTGCACATGTCATCCACGAGCCGCGATTTTCCAGCTCTTTAGCTGTTGCCATTTTTTGAGGGTTCGCCGTCGCTAGCGCTCAACGAACTCTTGGATTTCCGCGAGCAGGCG
>CABUGR010000169.1 GCA_902491135.1 uncultured Collinsella sp.
CGCGTCAAACACCGGCTTGGCCACCGAGGAAGCCGAGCCGTTGGCGCAGTCGATACCGATCTTGACGCCCTGCAGCGAAAAGTTCGCACTTGCAATGAGCGAAGCAATGTAGCGGTTGCGACCCTGCATGTAGTCCACCGTGGCGCCGATGTGGTTGCCCGTGGCCAGCGGCACCTCGCTCTTGCCATCGATGTAGTCCTCGATGAGCTCCAGCACGTCCTCGTCCATCTTAAAGCCGTCGCTGTTGACGAGCTTAATGCCGTTATCGCAAAACGGGTTGTGGCTCGCGCTGATCATGATGCCGCAATCGAAGCAGCCTTCCACAGTCTGATGCGCTACGCCTGGCGTGGGGATCACGTGCAGCATATAGGCGTCCGCACCGCTCGCGACCAGGCCGCTCACCAGCGCCGCCTCAAACATATAACTCGAGCGACGTGTGTCCTTGCCCACGATGACGCGCGCCTTGCGCTCGCGGTTGGCGCCGTAATACCAGCCCACAAAACGGCCAATCTTATAAGCGTGCTCTACCGTCAGCCCAACGTTGGCCTCACCGCGAAAGCCGTCGGTGCCAAAGTACTTCATGCGCTCTCCTTACAAAATAGGGGCGAACAGATTGCCTGTCCGCCCCAAAATGGTACTCGATTATCTGCGCTACCAGAAAAACCCTACGCCGACGCGCTGTCGCGAGCCGCCTGGCATGTAGGAGTCTGACGCAGCGTAAGCGGCTTGTCCCCCGCCTCGGCCGACGTGGTCAGCGTATACGTGATCGTCGTCGTCTCGCCAGCATGCAGGTCAACGGTGCCCGAATAGAAGGGGATTCCATGCCACGTAGCGGCGCCAAGACCAAACTGGGTGCCCTCGACGGTCAGATCAGTAATGTTGCCGCCCGTCGGGGCAAACAACGAGACATTCAGACGCTCGTCGTCACGCGCGGCATCGGGTGCGCTCGCCGCAACGTAGTCGGGCAGCTTGCCAGCCTCCTCCTGCGTCATGATGTTCGTCAGGGTAACGGTGATGCGATAGGAGCACGTGCCGTCGCCGTTCTTCACGCCCTGACCAATCTGAGTGTCGGCGTTCAGATACCAGTCGAGCTTGGAGAAGCTCAGGTTGTTAAAGTAAACGCCGGCAACGGGATCGGCACTCGGATCATCCGGATCGGGCAGCGAAGCGTCAATGCCCGTCTCTTTGATGGCATTCTGCTCATCATCGTTTCTCATCCACGCGATCAGGCGGCCCTCTTCGGCACCGCGCTCAACGGCGCTGACAAGCTTCGTAACATCGACATCGCCGATACCGCCAAGGATCTTGTCGAAGGCAGCGCTGGCGACGGATGCAAAGATGCCGTCCGACTCCTCGACCGGATAGTTCCAGTACACATCGTGCATGAGGACCTTTGCGGCGTTGGTGCCGTCGACAACCGTTCCGTCGGGCAGTGACACGTTACCGACCAGGCCCAGCAGATACTGCAGGAACACCGGGTCGATACCGATGACGCCATCAACGTCCCGTCCATACTGGGACTTCCACAGCGCGGCGACACGCTGCGAGTTGCGGGGCCAATCAGGCGAATAGGTATTGCCCGAGTTGTACAGGTTGCTGTGGTTGCCGAACAGCGCCTCATCCTCTTCGTCGACGCTCTCGACCGCCTCATCCTCGCTGAGTCCAATGCGGGGAACAAACTCGCCAATCGACATCTGACCGTCGGTGACCGAAATCAGGCCCTGCGAACCGCCAAAGCCGCCGCAGGCACGAATCTCGACGTTGTTCATGGCGTACATAAGGTAGTTGCGCGTCTGGCCGTTGGCGCCGAGCATCTGGGGAAGGACGGGGGCGACCTTCTCCGCCGCGTCAACCGCGCCGTTGAGGGTGGCAAAGCCGTCCTTGGCCTTATCGACCAGCTCGGTCACCTGGGAAATATGAGTATCGCCAATGCCCTGGACCTTCTCGTTGGCGCTCTTGAACACCTTCGAGCTATTGGAAAGCGAATCGGCGACCGCCTGTAGCGCGGACACGTTAATCATGCCGTCCTGGAACAGCTTGCCGGGCGTAGCCTGCGAGAGGTTGTCGGCCATGGGAACCAGCGCATTGCTCGAGACATCGGACAGGGCGTCAATCATGGTGCGGGCCGCATTGATATCGCTGCCATACACCGGGATAAACGAAGCCGCCGCCCACAGCGGGCTCGAGGTCTTCGCCTTCATGCTGTTACAGAGCTCATCGATCTTCTTCGCGTCGTCAGGCAGCGTCGAAAAATCGCCCGACGTGACCTTGTCCTTAAGGCCACCGACGATCTCGACAGCCTCCTTCGCTTCGCTCTTTACGGTCTTTGCCGAGTTAAGCAGCATAAAGCCGCTTGCGCCAAGCGCAACGAGAAGCACCGCGACTACAGCGGCAATAATGGCGCCGGTGTGACGCTTTTTGCGCTCGCCCTTGCGATGGCGATGACGGACCAGACCGTCAGAGGTCGAACTCGACGAAGCGTCGCTACCGTAGTTCAAGCCAAAATCGTAATAATCTTCCTTGGAACCCGAGCCCGCAAACTCGGCACCGCTATCATCCAGGCGGGCGAACGTGCCAGTCTCGGAGGCGCCGGTGTAGATCGTGCCAAGGTTACCCGTAAGCCCCGCGCCACCGGCAGAGGGAGTATTGTTGTCGGCCTTGCCGGCATTAACGTTGCCGGCGGCATTCGCGGCGTTGGCAGCACCTGCGTTGTTCGCAGGTACCGAAGGAGCCCCGCTCGGCTGCGACGCGGAGGTTGCACCGCCCGCAAAGACATTCCCTCTTGCACGGCCGGTCTTTTTTGCCTTTTGAGACTGCTCGTACAGAGCGGTAAACATCGCCGTCTCGCCCGGGGACACGCGCTTACCGGAGCCGCCCTGTCCAGCGTCGCCCGGCGTGCCGGCCTTACCAGCCCCGTTCGGACGCGGCGGAACTGCAGGACGGCCGCTATCGCTGCCCTTAAAGTGATTACCAGCCATAAAGAAATCCTCGCAATTGAGTCGCAATGAAAAAGTCCATAACGTTACTAGTTTATGGCATTTTGAGCATCGACAGCTAAACTCCAGACACGGACATCAATTGGCGAAAATGCGGCACAACACCTTTTCTGTCTTGGCGGCGGCGTCAACTACACCGTGAGGAACATCATCACGATGATCATGGCAAAGCCGATAAGGTCGGTCGGCAAAAACACCGTGCCCAGCATAACGGCGCTGGTGATGGTCGCCGAAACCGGCTCCACAGTTCCGATGAGGCTCGCACGCACCGAGCCGATGTCCTTAACGCCCTGCATATAGAGCATGTAAGCAAAAAACGAGCCGATAACCACGAACACCGCGAGCGCCTCGATACCGGCGGCATCGAGCGCCGGCATATGCGCCCAGGGCTGCACGAAGACACATGAGACCACGCCCGCCGTGAGCATTGCCGAGCCCGTGACGATGGGGCTGCCGTATTCGGGCAGGATCTTGGCGGGAATCACCGCCATACACGCGGCGCTGACCGCACACATAAGACCTGCTGCCAGGCCAAGCGGCGAGATATTCAGGCTGGTGAGGTCGCCGCCGGTGGCGATTAAAAAGGTTCCACCCAGAGCCAGGCCAATGCCGATGACTTCGCGAGTACGCGGCATGCGGCGATCGGTCACGCAGGCGTAGCCCATGATGATAACGAGCTGCAGGCACTGGAGCACCGTCGCGGTTCCGGCGTTCGTCAGGCGCACGGCCGAAAGATAGCAAAACTGGTTGAACAGCAGGCCAAAGGCGGTAAAGAGCAGCAGCTGCTTGCGATCGGCGGGTGTGGTCCAGAGCTTAATCAGGCGCT
>CABUGR010000170.1 GCA_902491135.1 uncultured Collinsella sp.
CGATGCCATTCCGCAGCTGAGCGTTCTGGGCGAGGTCACGGGTTTCCGTGGTCCCAACGCCCGAAGCGGCCACTGCTACTTCCAGATTAAGGACGACTCGGCCGCCGTCGACTGCATCATTTGGAAGGGCGCCTATCTCAAGCGTACCTTCGATCTGCGTGACGGCATGCAGGTGAGCTTTAAGGGCAGCTTCAACCTCTATAAGCCCACGGGTCGTATGAGCTTTGTCGCTCGCTCGTTTTCGCTGGCGGGGGAGGGTCTGCTGCGTCAACAAGTGGCGCAACTGGCCGAAAAGCTACGCCGCGAGGGCCTGATGGACGAAGCGCGCAAACGCCGCATCCCGGTGTTCTGCTCACGCGTGGCGGTTGTCACCTCGCTTTCCGGTGCGGTAATCGACGACGTCAAGCGTACGCTGCGCCGACGCAACCCGCTCGTCGAGCTCGTCTGCGTGGGCGCAAAGGTCCAGGGCGAGGGTGCGCCGGCAGAGCTTATTGAAGGCTTGCGCCGCGCCGCTGCCATTACGCCGGCGCCCGACTGTATTTTGCTCGTGCGTGGTGGCGGTTCCTTCGAGGACCTCATGACCTTTAACGACGAGGAGCTTGCCCGCGCGGTGGCGGCTTGCCCTGTGCCCGTGGTGACCGGCATTGGCCATGAGCCCGATACCTCGATTTGCGACATGGTGAGCGACCGCCGCGCCTCCACGCCCACGGCGGCGGCCGAATCGGTGGCGCCGGCCATGACGGAGTTGGCCGATGTGCTCGAGGCGCGCCATCAGCGTCTGGGTGCCGCGATGGCATCGATGATTGGGTCGGCCCAGGTCGACCTGGAGATGCTCGATCAGCGTGGCCGTCGTTCCTGGGATACCTATACGGCTCGCTTGGGCGACGCGCTCGATGCGGCCGCATGCCGCCCGTGTCTCAACGATCCGACGTTTATGGTCGAGCGTCGTGAGTCAGAGCTTGCCTTGACGGCCGATCGTTTGTCCGGTGCCATAACGCGCTCGGTCGGGGCTTTCCGATCCAGCTTTGAACGCCTGCCCGAGCGTCTGGCTGCAAGCACCTCGGGACTCGATGGCAAGCGCCATGCGCTCACGCTTGCGAGTTCCCGTCTGGAGCATCAGGGACGTACGATGCTCAGCAAACCCGCGTCCGACCTGGGCCGAGCTGCTGCGTCGCTCGATGCCCTGTCGCCGCTTAAGGTGCTTGCTCGCGGCTATTCCATCGTATACAGCGATGACGGTGTGGCTACGAGCGCCAAGACCTTTAAGCCCGGCGACGCCATCCGCGTGCGCATGGCAGACGGCAACGTTGCGGCAACGGTCAATACGGTCGAATAGGCCGCGTTTCACAGCGATAAACCTTTAGGAAAGGAAACAGATATGGCAGAGAAGACCCCGGTCGAGCAGCTTACGTACAAGCAGGCTTCGCAGGAGCTGGAGCTCATCATCCGCAGCTTGGAGTCGGGCGATATGGAGCTTGAGGAGTCGCTCGAGAGCTATACCCGCGGCGTCGAGCTCCTCAAGAGCCTGCGCACCCGTCTGTCCGATGCCGAGCAGAAGGTCTCGGTGCTTCTGAAGGACGTCGACGGCAACGACGTGCTCGCTGACGGCGAGGCCGCCAACACCGACGACAGTCTCTCGTTCTAACCATCTCGACCAAATATAATTACCTTGGTCTGTGAGAAAGGAACCTACCATGTGTGATTGCATCTTCTGCAAAATTGCCAACCACGAGATCCCTTCGACCGTTGTCTATGAGGACGACCAGGTCATCGCCTTCGACGACCTCAACCCCCAGGCGCCGGTCCACACGCTCGTGATCCCCAAGAAGCACTACAGCGACATCGCCGACAACGTGCCTGCCGAGACCATGGGCGCCATGGCCCACGCCATCCAAGAGGTCGCTAAGGCCAAGGGCCTGGAGGACGGTTTCCGCGTCATCTCCAACAAGGGCGTCAATGCCGGCCAGACCGTCATGCACTTCCACATGCACGTCCTCGGCGGCAAGAACCTGGGCGAGAACCTCATCTGAGGACGCACAGCCCGTCGCCTTGGCTGCCTTTGGAGTAACCTATGCAGCTTTCTCAACTCGAATACCTTCAAGCGGTAGCGAACTACGGCGGCGTGCGCAAAGCGGCTCGCGCCGTTCACGTGAGCCCACAGGCCGTTTCGTCGGCAATCAAAAAGTTGGAATCTGAGTATCAGATTGTTTTGCTCGACCGATCGGCGGGGGAGGCTGTTTTGTCTCCGGCGGGCAGAGAATTTGCGCGTCGTGCACGCGTGATCCTGGCACAAGTCGACGATCTCAAAAAGTACGCTCAATCGGGGAACGGTGGCGTTTCGCCCGACGGCCACTTCCGTCTTTACGCCCCCTGTCTTCACGGGCGGGGGCGTCTTTTTGCCGAAAACTGGTACGACTCGTTTGAAAGCTCGCACCCCCAGATTCACCTTGATGTTTGGCATCAGCCAACGGCCACATGCTTTGAATCACTTGTGCTTGGCATTTCGGATGCGGCCATCTCATTTGAGGAGCCAAGGGACAGTGTCCTTTCTTCGAAATACTTGGGTGAAAAGGAGCTCAAGGTTCTTTCTTGCCCAGCGGGTCATCAATCTGTGGGCGCTATGACCGTTCGTGAGTTACTGGGCGGCAGGTTAGCTGTTCCCATTAATTTGTCGCCCTGTCTCAATGCAATCAATCAATGCCCCGAAGCTCAGCTGGTTAATTTCCGCTTTCGCGATGTCGAATACGGAAACAGGGCACAGGCTGAGTTTCTTCAGGCCGGGGGATTGATATTGAGTTTTTCTGGCTCTTCTCTCGCATCAGATGGGCTGGAAGTGAGCGAGTGCTCCATTGAAGGCTCGCATGACGTAGCCTTGCCCATCTACTTTTGCTATCGACAAAATGTCTGGACCGATCGACACCAGACGGTATTTCTTCACCTATTGCGTCACCTTGCTTCGTGAGGTCATTTGGCCTCGTGGCGTCAAGTGAATGTTGACGCCTTGTAACACATGACTGACGGCTCTGCCCTCATGCTTTTCCAAGATTTCGGTTTGGGTTATTGGCTCTTGGAGGGCGGAGCATGAACGATCGTACGATTTTGCTTTATATGACGTTTGTTTTTCTGTCGAACTTCAGCACCATTTTGTATTTTCTGACGGTTTACCTTGAATTCGTCGGATTCTCGATGGTGGCGATTTCTAGCATGATGATTGCATATCAAGTGAGCAAGTTCATCCTTGAAGTTCCCACTGGCTATATTGCCGATAGGTTTGGACGAAAGACAAGTGGTCTCGTTGGCGTCGTGGGGATGCTTGGATACTATGTCGCCCTGCTTCTCGTCCGTTCTCCTCTGCTTTTAATCGGCGCGTTTGCTCTCAAAGGTTTTGCCGTTGCATGTATGAGCGGATCCATAGAAGCGATTTACATTGACAGCGTCTCTCAGGACCAGCTCGTAAGACTTAATGTCGTTGAGCGATTCATCTTCTATGTGTCTTATGCCCTCTCCGCTTGTGTGGGCGGTTTCATTTCGTCCGCTGGCGCGTATCTCATTGGGCTTTCGGTCGATATCATCGCAATGGTGCTGACATTGGTTGTCGTTGTCTGTATTCCTGAGGTGAGAAGAGAGGGCACCGCGGTGACACCTGAGTATGGAATTAGCCCGAAGATGATCGGTGCTGCTATTGCGGGTAATGGCATTCTTCGGTCAGCGTTCATCATGGACTGTTCTCAAGCATTTGCTTTTGTCGCCCTGGAAGACTTTTTCTCACTGTTG
>CABUGR010000171.1 GCA_902491135.1 uncultured Collinsella sp.
CTAGCGCAGCGATACATCAATATCGAGAACCTCAAGCCCGGCTCGCGCGCCGTCATTTTGGGCTCGGGTGACATCGGGCTGATCATGGCGCGCCGCTGCACGCTCGAGGGGATTTCGGTCGAGGGCGTGTACGAGCTCATGCCGTACGCCAACGGCCTGCGTCGCAATGTGAAGAACTGCCTGGACGACTTTGGCATTCCGCTGCATCTGTCCACCACCGTCACACACGTGATCGGGCACGACCGCGTGGAGGCCGTCGAGGTGAGTCGAGTCGATGAGCACCCGGCGCCCATACCGGGGACCGAACGCATTGTTCCGTGCGACACACTGCTGCTCTCGGTGGGCCTGATTCCCGAGAACGAGCTTTCGGTCGGCGCGGGCGTGGAGCTGGACCCACGTACGCGCGGCGCCGTGGTGGACCAGAGTTTGCAGACGGGCGTGCCGGGCATATTTGCCTGCGGCAACGTGCTGCACGTGCACGACCTGGCAGACAATGTGACGACCGAATCCGAGCGCGCCGGTGCGGCTGCGGCGGCGTACGCACTGGGTGGCAGTGCGAATGTCGAGCCCGATACTGCGGGCCCTGGCTGCCAGCTCATGGTCTCCCCTGCCGGTATTGCGGGCTACGCGCTGCCGGGACGCATTACGGCCGTGGCGCTCACCAAACTCAACTTCCGCGTACGCCGACCGGTCGATTCCGCCCGTGTGCGCATTCTGGCAGGCGACGAGGAATTGTTCGCAGGCAAGGTCCGCCCGTTTAAACCGAGCGTAATGGAAAGCTTCCCGCTGCCGGCAAAGGTGATTCAGTGCGTACTCGACCTGGGTGTTAGTGAGATTGTCCTGTCCGTCGATCCCGTTGAGGAGGCGTAAGGCCATGAGCATAAACGCGATCGAAACGCTGCAGTTCAACTGCACCACCTGCCCATCCGAGTGCCTCCTGACCGTAGAGGTAGAGCGTGACGCAGACGGCGCCGTGGTAGAGGTGCGCTCCGTGACCGGCAACAGCTGCCCCCGCGGCGATAAGTTCGCGCATCAGGAGCTCACCTGCCCCATGCGCGTGCTCACCACCACCGTGGCCGTATCCGGCGGCGACGAGGCACTGCTGCCCGTACGCACGGCCGAAGCCATCCCGCTGGCACTCCACGCCCAGGTCATGGACCTCATCCGAGGCCTAGTCGTCAACGCCCCCATCCGCATGGGCAACGTCGTGCTGAAGGACCTCCTCAACACCAACATCGACCTAATCGCCAGCATGGATATCGACCGAGCCTAAGCAGCTCATTTGGGACGAGGCTCTTTTAGCTACCCCACCATCCACCCCGCCCTCCTCCGTAGTTGCGGTGAAATACGGACTGTTTAGCGGCCTGAAGCCATAAAACAGTCCGTATTTCACCGCAACTTATGAGGGGCGCATGGGATGCAAAGGAGTGTCCCAAGGTGCCGGCATAAAAGGAACGTCCCTATGTGCCGGGCTTGGGATACCATGGTGGCACCCTAGCGAAAGGACGATGTATGGCACATGTCGATGACCAGCGTGTGGCGCGCGTGCTCGATGCGCTCGAGGCTCAGCACCCCGGCGCACAGCTGCTCGTAAACGACCCGTGGTCGATCTATTACCTGACCGGCTTTTATGCCGATATGTTCGAGCGTTTTTGCGGCGTGCTGCTCACACGCGGTAGCGAGCCGGTGATCCTAGTCAACGCCCTGCACCAGCTGCCAGAGTATGACAATGCCCGCATCGCCTATCACACCGACAACGACGTCGTGGCCGATGCCATTGCGCGCGAGGTCGATCCGACCAAACCGCTCGGCATCGACACCGTCATGCGTTCCGGCTTTTTGATGCCCCTCATGGAGCGTCACGCCGCGAGCGAGTTCTTCCTGGGCGACTTTGCCGTCACCGCCGCACGCACCTACAAAGACGCTACCGAGCAGGAGCTTATGCGAGCGTCCTCTGCCGCCAACGACGCCGTGATGGACGATGCCATCAAGCTCATCCACGAAGGTGTGACGGAGCGCGAAATTGCCGACCAGATGCTCGGTCTGTATCGCATGCACGGCTGCGAGGGCTTTAGCTTTCCGCCCATCGTGAGCTTTGGCGCCAACGCCGGCGACCCGCACCACGAGCCCGACGATACGGTACTCAAGCGCGACGACGTGGTGCTGTTCGACATTGGCGGGCGACGCTGCAACTACTGCTCGGACATGACGCGCACGTTCTTTTGGGGCGAGCCGGACGAGGAGACGGCGCGCATCTACGACATCGTGCGCCGCGCCAACGAGGCCGCCGAGGCGCTCATCGCACCGAGCGTGCGCATGTGTGACCTGGACCGCGCCGCACGCAACGTGATTGAGGATGCGGGCTATGGGCAGTACTTTACGCATCGCCTGGGACACTCGATCGGCCTGCAGGACCACGAGCCGGGCGACGTCTCGCTCGTCAACGAGCAGGTTGTCGAGCCGGGCATGACCTTCTCTATCGAGCCGGGCATCTACCTCCCCGGCCGCACCGGCGTCCGCATCGAGGACCTGGCCCTGGTTACCGAGTCCGGCGTCGAGATTCTCAACGCCTACACCCATGATCCGGTCCGCCTAGACTAGGCAATGCGGCAAAGGGGCAGCCCTTTGCCGCATCCTGACAACGCTTCGCCATAAAAACGGCCTATCTACTACGTTTAACCCGTACAGGTCGACCATAACCGGCTTTTCGCAAAATCCGCAAACCGTCTACCTGCGGTTTTAATTTCGCAATGTTCCGTGTGGTCGAGGGTAGTCGCCAAAACGTAGTAGATAGCCCCATTTCGTGGCAAGCGAGTCAACTCGGGGCACAGGGCAGCTAAAAAAGCCCCGTCTCAAATAGACTGCTTTTGAGTTGCGGTGATATACGGACTGCTTGGGGCTCCTGGCTTGTAAAACAGTCCCTATTTCACCGCAACTGCTGAGGGGATGGGTTAGCGCAGCAGGCCGGCCACTTCGCCGGCTAGAGTGATGGTACCGGCGGCAACGAAGGACTCACTTGCGGCATCGAGGGCAGCGAGGGCCTCGGACACGCTCGGGTATACGCCCACGAGCTTATCGGCATCAACGAGGGCGGCGAGTTCCTCTGCCGGCAGGGCGCGATCGGAATCGGTCTGGGTCACGACCACCCGGGGGAACGCCGGAACCAGAACGTCAACGATGCCCGCCACGTCCTTGTCTGCCAGCGCGGCGCACAGCAGCGTGGGGCGATTCTCCACGCACGGATCGATCTCGTCCAGCGCGCTCACAAAGTTCTCGCAGCTCTGAGGGTTATGGCAGGCGTCGATCAGCTTGAGCGGTTCAGTTCCCAGCACATCAAATCGGCCCGGCGTGGGGCAGCCCATAAGCGACGCATCGAGTTTGTCATGATCGAGTTCGCGACCCAGATACCCCTCGCAGAGCATAATCGCGCACGCAGCATTCTGCGGCTGATAGGCCGGCTTGACCATGCTCGACGTATAAATCGCGCGTGGCGTGGTACAGCTAAACTCCACGGTATCGCCCACGTGCTCCGGCACCTTGGTCGTGGCATGGTTCACCACCAGCGGCACTATGCCGCACTCGCGGCAACGGGCATCCATCACGCGCTGAACGCTCGCCTCGTGCGTACCCTCGCCCAAAACAACCAAGCGCCCGGGTTTGATAACTGCAGCCTTCTCCCCCGCAATGGCCTCGAGCGTGTCGCCCAAAATACATGTGTGATCGAGCCCGATGCCCGTAATGGCAACGGCGACGGGATC
>CABUGR010000172.1 GCA_902491135.1 uncultured Collinsella sp.
GGACGCCGGCAGGCGGCCGAAGCCGGTGCGGATCCGCGAAGCGGATACGCGGACGTCCTTTCGCCCGCACCATTGAATGAAAGAACTCCCAGCAATGGGAGCTTTTTTGTTATGTACGATCTCCTTGTACGGGTATCCTAATGCCAACGTGTGCCTATCAGAGGAGAGACCATGCTGTTGTCCGGTATCATCGCCGCCCTTACCAGCCTTTTGATTCCCATCATCATTCTGTTGCTACTGCTTCCCAACGCCTGCTATGTCGTTGAACAACAGCATGCCGTGATCATCGAGCGCCTGGGCAAGTTTAACCGCATCGTCAACGCGGGCTTCCACATGAAGGTGCCCGTGATCGACCGCAAGGCCGCCACGGTGAGCCTGCGCACCATGAAAAACGGTTTTGGCATCGACGTTAAGACCCAGGACAACGTGACCATCGGCCTTGAGGTCTCTGCTCAGTACCACGTGAGCTATGACATGGGCGCCGGCCCGGCAGATTCGGGTATCTACAAGAGCTACTACATGCTGCAGGAGCCCGTCGACCAGATGCGTGACTTCATCACCGACGCACTGCGCTCTTCGATTCCCGTCTACACACTCGATGAGGTCTTTGCCAAGAAGGATGAGCAGATGGCCGCCTACGGCTTCACCCTCGTGTCGACGCTCATCACCAAAATCGCACTGCCGACCGAGGTCGAGAACTCCATGAACGACATCAACGCCGCCCAGCGCAAGCGCGCTGCGGCACAGGAGCTCGCTGAGGCAGACCGCATCAAGCGCGTCACCGAGGCGACCGCCGAGGCTGAGGCTATGGAAAAGGCGGGTGAGGGCATCGCCAACCAGCGCAAGGCCATCGCGCTGGGTATCAAAGATTCGCTCGAGATCATCCAGGAGACGGGTGTCGGCAATGACGAGGCCAACCAACTGTTCATGTTTACGCAGTGGTCCGAGATGATGACGGAGTTCGCTCGCACGGGTAAAACCTCGACGGTCGTGCTGCCGAGCGACTTTTCGCAGTCGGCCTCTATGTTCGAGCAGATGCTGGCTGCCGGTAAGGTTCAGAACGAGTCAAAGGAGTAGACACGCGTGAAATACACCGTCGTTTGTGTTGGCAAGCTCAAAGAGCGCTTTTGGAAGGACGCGTGCGCTGAGTACACCAAGCGCCTAGGCGCCTATGCCAAGGTTGATATCCGCGAGGTGGCCGATATCGACCCGGCTAAGGCGGGCGGCGTGGATGCCGCGCGCGACAAGGAGGGGGCGGCGATTCTTGCTGCCTTGCCGTCTCGAGCGCATGTGATCCTGCTGGCCATTGAGGGCAAAGAGCGCTCGAGCGAGGAGTTTTCGGCGCGGCTCGATGATCTTATGCTGCGAGGCAGCAGCGACATTGCCTTTGTAATCGGCGGTTCGGACGGCGTGAGTGATGAGGTGCGCGCCCGCGCCGACGAGATGCTCAGCTTTGGACACATTACCTTGCCGCATAACCTGGCGCGTGTGGTGCTGCTAGAGCAGATTTACCGTGCCTGCAAGATCAGCCGTGGCGAGCCGTATCACAAATAGGTCGGCAATACGAAACAATGGCGTGGGACAATACCTTTCGTTTTGAGGAATGTGTCTGAAAGGACTATGAGATATGAAGATTGGATTTGTCGGTTTTGGCAATATGGCGAGCGCTATGGCCGATGGCTGGATCGCTGCCGGTGTAGCTGCGAGCGACATGTGCGCCTGCGCGGGTCGCTACGACGCACTGGTTGAGCGCTGCGAGGCGCGCGGCATGGTCGCCTGCCACGATGCCGCCGAGGTTGTCGCCGCATCCGATATCGTGGTCGCTGCGGTCAAACCGTATATGATCGAGAAGATATTCGCCCCGCTCAAGGATGCTCTTGCCAAAAAGGTCGTTCTGTCGGTTGCCTGGACCTGGGACAGTGCCAAGTGGGAGCAGGTCCTGCCGGGCGTCGCGCATATCTCGACGGTGCCCAACACGCCGGTTTCGGTGGGCGAGGGCGTCATCGCTTGCGAGAAGTCCTCTACGCTCAACGGCGAGCAGCGTGCTGTTGTGCTCGACCTGCTCGGTAAGCTTGGCGCTGTCGTCGAACTCGATACGAGCCTGCTGTTTGTGGGCGGCACGGTGGGTGGTTGCGCTCCGGCATTTGTCGCCATGGCAATCGAGGCCCTGGGCGATGCAGCGGTCAAGCACGGTATCCCGCGTGCCGATGCCTATCGCATTGTGAGCCAGATGGTGTTGGGTACGGCAAAGCTGCAGCTTGCAACTGGCCAGCATCCTGCGGCGATGAAGGATGCCGTATGCTCGCCCGGCGGTGCCACCATCAAGGGCGTCATCGCGCTCGAGGATGCCGGCATGCGCAGCGCCCTGGTCAAGGCCATCGACGCAACTCTCCAATAAAACCGACCAAAAAAGACAGGTTTATTTTGGCAGGTTTTCCTGCGGTTTTGTCACATGTACGAAAAGCGCCCCGCAACTGGCTCAATTCCAGTTGCGGGGCGCTTGCATTTGCCCAGATAAAACCGACCAAAATAAACCTGTCCCTTTTTGGCAGGTTAGTCCCAGAAGCTGTCTTCCTCATCCTCGGACTTGGGCCCGCGGTCGACGTACATCTTATGGGTGCGCTTCTCCATTACAAAGGCAAGAATCGCAAATAACAGGATGCCGCCGGCGAAAAGGATGGCAAAACCGGTGCGGGTGCCAAACAAAAAGGAAAAAACTGCGTCCATTGGGTGCCTTCTTGCGTAGTTGAGTTGGGTCGTAAACGCTCATAAGTATATACTTGCCCATACATGTACAAGGTTGCAACCTAAATGGAATGTATATCGCCGGAGGATCTAATGCTTGATATCAAGTTTGTTCGCGAGAACCCCGATGCCATCGATGTCGCCATGGCTAACCGCCAGACGTCTTGGGATCGCGAGAAGTTCTTTGAGCTCGACGACGAGCGCCGTGCCGTCATCACCGAGGTCGAGGAGCTCCAGGCTACGCGCAATGCCGAGTCCAAGAAGATCGGCGCCCTGATGAAGGAGGGCAAGAAGGACGAGGCCGAGGCCGCCAAGGAGGCCGTGCGCGCCGTCAACGAGAAGATTGACGGTCTGGCCGAGCGCCGCACTGCTCTCGAGCAGGAGCAGTACGACTTCATGGCTCACCTGCCCAACATTCCTTGCGAGGCCACGCCGTACGGCAAGGACGAGGACGAGAACATTGAGCGCCGTCGTTGGGGCACCCCGCGCGAGTTCGACTTCGACTTTAAGCCGCACTGGGATCTGGGCACCGATCTGGACATCCTCGACTTCGAGCGTGGCAATAAGCTCTCCGGCAGCCGCTTTACCGTTCTCGGTGGCGCCGGCGCCCGCCTGGAGCGTGCCCTTATCAACTTCTTCCTCGATACGCACACCAGCCGTGGTTTTAAGGAGTGGTGGCCGCCCATCGTCGTCAAGCGTCAGACCATGTTTGGCACGGGTCAGCTGCCCAAGTTCGAGGACGACGCCTATCACGTCTCGGGCGACAACTTCCTGATCCCCACCGCCGAGGTCGTGCTTACCAACCTGCACGCCGGCGAGGTCCTCGATGCCGACACTCTGCCGCGCCGCTACACCGCCTTCACCCCCTGCTTCCGCGAGGAGGCCGGTTCCGCCGGTCGCGACACCCGCGGCATTATCCGTCAGCACGAGTTCGACAAGGTCGAGATGGTCAAGTTCGCTAAGCCGGAGGAGTCTGACGAGGAGCTCGAGAGCATGAC
>CABUGR010000173.1 GCA_902491135.1 uncultured Collinsella sp.
CCCGCCGCAAGAGCCTGCTCGAGACGGCGTCCCTGCCCGGTAAGCTCGCTGACTGCTCGGTGCGCGATGCCGAGCTGACCGAGCTCTTCATCGTAGAGGGCGACTCGGCAGGCGGTTCGGCCAAGGACGGCCGTCGCCGAGACATCCAGGCGATTCTGCCCCTGCGCGGCAAGATTTTGAACGTCGAACGCGTTGGTGACCATCGCGCGTTCTCGAGTGACACCATTCAGTCGCTGATTACCGCGATCGGCTGCGGCGTCACGACGAGTGCCGGCGACGGCGGCGACTTCGATATCACCAAGGCGCGCTACCACAAGATCATCATCATGACCGATGCCGACGTCGACGGTGCGCATATCCGCATCCTGCTGCTGACGTTCTTCTACAAGTACATGCGTCCGCTGATCGATGCCGGCTACGTCTATGTTGCCTGCCCGCCCATCTTTGGCATTAAGGTGCGCAACAAGATCCACTACGTGTATCCCAACGGCCGCCAGCCCGAAGACGAGATCCTGCGCGACACCATCCAGAGTCTGGGCCTGAACCCCGACGATAACGACGAGGACGGCAAGGCCAAGGACGGCAAGATTACCAAGAAGCGCAAGGGCTATACCGTCCAGCGCTACAAGGGTCTGGGCGAGATGGACCCCAAGCAGCTTGCCTCGACGACGATGGACCCCAAGACCCGCATCCTGCAGCGTGTGTCGATCGAAGACGCCGTGGTGGCGGACCGCGCCGTGCGCGAGCTGATGGGTTCCGAGGTCGGCTATCGCCGCGAATACATTGAAAAACACGCACATGATGCACGATTCCTTGATGCTTAAGAGGAGGTAACGTGGCAGACGATATCAACAACAATGAGGGTATGGACGAGGCCGGCGATGCCGGTATGCCCGACGATCTGAAGCGCCTGCTTGCCCGTGCTGAGCAGGGCGAGGACGGCGACCCGGACGCCTATAACCCCGATGCCGATGATGACGAGGAAGAGGACGACGACGGCGAGCTCGAGGAGAGCTTTGGCGAAGTCGACCGTGGCGCCTCGGCCGGCGAGGATATCAACGGCGGCCAGCTCCAGATTTCGGAGTTCGGTCGCGAGATGAAGCAGTCGTTTATCGAGTATTCGATGTCGGTCATCACGGCGCGCGCCCTGCCGGACGTGCGCGACGGCTTAAAGCCGGTGCACCGCCGCATCCTGTACGCGATGAACGAGAGCGGCATCTACCCCAACCGCCCGCACAAGAAGTCGGCGTGGACGGTCGGCGAAGTTATCGGTAAGTACCACCCGCACGGTGACTCTGCGGTCTACGAGGCCATGGTCCGCTTGGCGCAGTGGTTCTCCATGCGTACGCCGCTCATCGACGGTCACGGCAACTTCGGCAATATCGACGGCGACGGCGCGGCGGCCATGCGTTACACCGAGAGCCGCCTGGCAAAGCCCGCCATGGAACTGTTGCGTGACTTGCAGAAGGATACCGTCGACTGGCAGCCCAACTACGACGAATCGCTCGCCGAGCCCGTGGCACTGCCTGCACGTTTCCCCAACCTGCTGGTCAACGGCAGCCAGGGCATCGCCGTCGGCATGGCCACCAACATCGCCCCGCATAACCTCGCCGAGGCGATCGAGGCCACCTGCTACCTGATCGACAATCCCGACGCCACCGTCGACGAGCTCATGCAGATCATGCCCGGTCCGGACTTCCCCACCGGCGCCATCATCATGGGCAGCGCCGGCATTAAGCAGAGCTACGAGACCGGCCGCGGCTCCATTACCGTGCGCGCCAAGGCACACGTTGAGTCCACCAAGACCGGTCGCAGTCGCTTGGTCTTTACCGAGATTCCCTACATGGTCAACAAGGGCACCCTGCAGGAGAAGATCGCCCAGCTTGTCAACGACAAGCGCATCGAGGGCATCTCGGATATGCGCGATGAGTCCAACCAGAAGGGCATCCGTCTGGTTATCGAGCTCAAGAAGGGCGTCATTCCGCAGGTCGTGCTCAACAACCTGTATAAGTACACCTCGCTGCAGACGACCTTTGGCGCCAACAACCTGGCGCTCGTCAACGGCGTTCCCAAATGCCTGAGCCTGCGTGAGATGCTGCAGCACTACATCGACCACCAGGTCGACGTCGTCACCCGCCGCACCCGCTTCGACCTTAAGAAGGCCCAAGCCCGCGCGCATATCCTCGAGGGTTATCTGATGGCTCTCGACCATATCGACGAGGTCATTAGCATCATCCGCTCCTCGCAGACCGACTCCGAGGCCAGCAGCCGCTTGATCGAGCGCTTTGGCTTTACGCCCGAGCAGACCACGGCCATCCTCGAGATGAAGTTGCGCCGCCTGACCGGCCTGGAGCGCGACAAGATCCAAGAAGAGTTGGACGGCCTGCGCCGCGCCATCGCCTACTACGAGGACCTGCTGGCGCATGAGGAGAAGATCCTGGGCGTCATCAAGGAAGAGATGCGCGAGATCTCCAAGAAGTTTGGCGACAAGCGCCGCACCGAGATCAGCCAGGTTGAGAAGGACCTGGATGTCGAGGACCTCATCGCCGACGAGGATATGGTCGTGACCATCACCCATACCGGCTACGTTAAGCGTATCCCGGTGGCTGCCTACCGCGCCCAGAAGCGCGGCGGCAAGGGCGTATCGGGCGTCAACCTCAAAGAGGACGACGTTATCGACGAGATGTTCATCGCGTCCACGCACGAGTACGTGCTGTTCTTCTCGAGCAAGGGCAAGGTCTATCGCCTGAAGGTGCACGAGCTGCCGGTGGGTACGCGCCAGGCGCGCGGTACCGCGATCGTCAACCTGCTGCCCTTCGAGGAAGGCGAGAAGATCGCGAGCGTCATCAGCTGCCGCGAGTTCCCGGCCGACGAGTACCTGATGTTTGCCACCAAGAGCGGCATGGTCAAGAAGACCGTGATGAGCGCATATGACCGCAGCCGTCGCGACGGCCTGATCGCTATCAACCTGCGTGACGACGACGCGCTGCTGAACGTGCGCCGCGTGCGCGAGGGCGACAAGATTATCCTGGCCACCACCGCGGGCAAGGCGATCATGTTCTCCGAGGAGCAGGTGCGCGCCACCGGCCGCGATACCAGCGGCGTTCGCGGTATCGGTCTGAAGGACGGCGTGAGCGTTCTGGGCATGGAAGTCACTAACGGCAACGGCGATCTATTCGTCATCACCGAGCGCGGCTACGGCAAGCGCACGCCGGTCGCGGACTACCCGGAGCAGAATCGCGGCGGTCAGGGCGTCTACACCATTCAAATGACCGAGCGTAAGGGTAACCTCGCGGCCATGAAGACGGTGGGCCCGCAGCACGAGCTGTTCATCGTGACGGAGGGCGCGACGGTCATTCGCGTCAAGACCGACGAGATCAGCCAGACCGGCCGCGCCACCCAGGGCGTCAAGATGATGACCGTCGACGACAACGACCGCATCTGCGCCGTAGCCCGCATGACGGCCGCCAAGGAGAAGCCCGAAGGCGAAGGCGCCGAGGCCGCAACCGACGCCGAAGAGGCCCCGGTCGACCTAGGCGACGGCAACGAAATGCCAGAGGATCTCCTAGACGAGTAAGAGGCCCTAGCTGGTAGAAAATATCAGACCCCATATATCGGCGGTCGGCGCACTGCGCGCCGACCGCTTCTTTGAAAATCTTTGAACCCCACGTCGGCCCCGGCTGCCCGGCGGCATGCGAAGTCGATCGCGAGTTCCGCACGAGCCGGAGAG
>CABUGR010000174.1 GCA_902491135.1 uncultured Collinsella sp.
GTGCTCTCCCCGCCGAGAACAAGGTCGTTGTCGAGGGCGTTTCGGTCGTCAAGAAGGCCGTCAAGCCCAACGCTGCCAACCAGCAGGGCGGCATCGTTTCGCAGGAGGCTCCCATCGACGCCTCCAACGTCAATCTCGTCTGCCCCGAGTGCGGTAAGGTTACCCGCGTCGGTCACGAGAAGGACGGCAAGAACAAGCTGCGCGTCTGCAAGAAGTGCGGCCACAAGTTCTAAGCTGCCCGCAACATCAAGTTGCCAGCAAAGGCCCGGATGCCACGGCACCCGGGCCTTTTTCTATCCCTACTCATTGGGGACAGACTTAAATGAGTGGCCGTTGAAATGCCGGCACCTGGGGGCGTTCATTTTCTGTCGGCAGCTGGGGACGACCATTCATTGGGGACAGACTTAAATGACCAGTCGTTGGGGGGACAGTCTCTATGTGCCGGCAGTTTGGGACGATCCTTTGATGTCTGATGCCCCCAGAGGGGTGAAGTAATACAGCTGGGTCTGTCTTTTAGGGCTTTGGTGTTCCGTCCCTTTATGTTTCACAAGGATCGTCGCATGCGCATTTACGCGCATAGCCTTGCGCGACAATGCGCATAGCCGCGCAAACATCTGCCAACTATGGCTAAATAATGACCGATAAGCAAATAAATACGCAAACACGAGCAGATACGCGCGCAATTGTGCGACTATAGGGTTGTTAGAAATGAAGGACTTCCGATGACTCAGGAGGCACATCATGGCAGATTCCAAACAGGCTCCGCTCGACGCCGAGGCAGCCGCAAAGGCGGCGTTTGCCTCGGTCCAGAATCAGCCGTTCCCAAACGACATTTTTACGGCTCCCGAGCTTCGCTGGGCAGTGATCGGGTGCGGGGTTATCGCCAACCAAATGGCCCAGTCCCTCGCGCTGGCCGGCCGCAAGCTCGCGGGTGTCGCCAACCGTACGCTTTCCAAAGCCCAGGCTTTTGCCGAGCAGTATGGCGTCGAGAAGGTGTACGAGACGGTCGAGGACCTCTACGCCGATCCGGACATCGACGCCGTCTATATCACCACGCCGCACAACACGCATATCACCTACCTGCGAGCCGCTCTGGCAGCTGGTAAGCACGTGCTCTGCGAGAAGGCCATTACCCTCAATTCCGCTGAGCTCGACGAGGCGCGTGCCATCGCCGACGAGCACAACGTCGTCCTTATGGACGCCACCACGGTGCTTCACATGCCGCTTGGATGCGGGCGACTTTGGTCGCATGAACCTCGCCCAGCTCAACTTTGGCAGCCATAAGGAGTACGGGGACCTGACCAACCGGTTCTACAACCGTAGTCTCGCCGGCGGCGCCATGCTCGACATTGGCGTGTATGCCCTGTCTGTCATGCGCCTGTTTATGGCCAGTCAACCCGTGGAGGTCGTCTCTCTGGGCAACACCTGTGAGACAGGTGTCGACGTTGCGGGCGGCATTGTCTGCCGTAACGCCGAGCAGCAGCTGGGTGTTGTGAGCCTTACGCTCCACTCCAAGCAGCCCAAGCGCTCGGTCATCAGCTTCGACAAGTGCTATATCGAGGTCAACGAGTATCCGCGCGCCGATCACGCGACGATCGTGTGGACCGCGGACGGTCATCGCGAGGAGGTCGCCGCGGGCACCGAGGCTTATGCCCTGTGCTACGAGATGGCTGACCTCGAGCAGGCCGTTGCCGGCGACGACTCCAAGTGCGAGCTGCTGGATTATGCTTCTGATGTAATGGAGCTTATGACCAAGCTCCGCGCCGATTGGGGAGTCGTGTACCCCGAGGAGGAGTAAGCGATGCTTGCGGAAGATAGGCTCAATGCGATCGTGTCGATGGTGCAGCAGGCCGGCTCGGTTACCGTGCCGGAGCTTGCTGAGGCCCTGGGCGTGACGGCGTCTACCATTCGGCGCGACCTGCAGACGCTCGACCGAGCGCACCGTATCGCCAAGGTCCACGGTGGGGCGACGAGTCTTGAGCGCGCGCACGTGACGCGCGACCTAACGCTTAATGAGCGCAGCGACCTCCATAACGACGACAAGGAGCGTATCTGCGCCCGTGCGGCGGCGCTTGGGGAGCCTGAGAGCTTTGTATACATCGACTCGGGCTCGACGACGCTCAGGCTCATCGAGCATCTTCCACACCTTGAAGATGTCACCTATGTGACCGATTCCGTGCTCCATGCTCAGCGCCTTGCTTTGCGCGGCATGCGTACCGTGGTGCTGGGCGGCGAGCTCAAACCCGAGACCGAGGCGCTCGTTGGCCCCGATGCCTTGGCAACCTTAGACCGCTACAACTTCAACTGTGGCTTTTGGGGCTCTAACGGCATTGCAGCCGAGCAGGGCTTCACGGCGCCCGATATCGAGGAGGCGCAAGTAAAGCGTATCTCGATGCGCCATACGGCCAAGCGCTTCGTAATCTCGGACGCCAGTAAATTTGGCATGGTGGCGCCCATCAAGTTCGCGGACTTCCGCGACGCAACGATTATTACCGCAGGCGAGGTTCCCGCCAAGTACCGGGCAATGGACAACGTCATCACGGTCTAACAGCAGGGGACGGGCTAAGGCCAAAACCACCGCGAAGGTGCCTGTCCCCATTGTGGTGGTTAGCAACGGAAACCGAGTAGTTTTCTCAATAGAAAAGCGGCAACGTCCATCACGGGCGTTACCGCTTTCGTTGTCTACCGGTTTGTCTACGTCTGTAACAACTGGACCGTTAAAAGTGGGCTAGGTGTTACAGATTGAGATACTTCCGAACCGCGCCGTCCCTTTGTCTCAATCTGTAACATCTGGGACTGATTTTGCCGAGTTACTGTTACAGATTGAGATTTTTCCTTGAGGGGGATTCGAATGTCTCGATCTGTAACAGATAGACCGGAAAATGGGTTCTAACTGTTACAGATCGAGACATTTTGGGACCGTGGCTGGGCCATTGCGGCAAAACCACCACAAAGGTGCCTGTCCCCATTGTGGTGGTTTAGGGCTCCCAGGGGCAGGGGGCTTCGATGTGGATGTGCTCGCCGGTTACGGGATGCGTGAAGGACACGCTGTGGGCGTGGAGCATCAGGCCGCAGGGGCGCGGCGTTCCGTACAGGTCGTCGCCAACCAGGGGGTGACGCTCGCTGGCCAGGTGCACACGGATCTGGTGTTTGCGACCGGTGAGCAGCTCAACATCGATATACGAACGCGTGGGCAGGCCACGACGGCTCTTAAGGCGCTTGAGCACCTTCACGCGCGTCTGCGACGGCTTGCCGCTGGCACCGACGCGCATCTTGCGGCTGTCGTGGCGGTCGCGGGCGATGGGCTTGTCGATGAGCTTTTCGTTCCAGTCGATCTTGCCCTCGGCGAGCGCCAGATAGTGCTTTTCGAAGGCGTGGTCGATGACCATCTGGTCAAAAGCGGGTTGCGTCTGCTTGTCGAGCGAGAACAGCACAACGCCGGTGGTGTTGCGGTCCAGGCGGTTGAGCGGCTGCATGTCGGTCGCGGCAAAGCCGTCGCCCATCGCCAGCAGCAGGTCGCTGGCGTAGTCGGTAAGTGTGCGTTCACCGGTGCCGTCGCCGTGGACGATCATGCCGGCGGGCTTGTCGATGGCCATGAGCCAGGCATCGCAGTAGAGGACTTGAGGTTCTTCGTTCACGTGTAAGCCTTTCGGTTAGCTGATTCCCACAAACATGCAGCCCGAGGTGGCGCCGCGCAGGCGGGCGGCGGGCTTGC
>CABUGR010000175.1 GCA_902491135.1 uncultured Collinsella sp.
CGTCATGCACCTGCCCATCGCGCAGGTTCCCAATATCGCCCGTGCGCTCGATGACCTCAAGGCCGCCGGCTTTTGGGTGGGCGGCGCCTCCGAGCACGCCGAAGGCAGTTGCTGGGACGCCCCCTTCGAGGGCCGCGTTGCGCTCGTCATGGGTTCCGAGGGCGACGGCATCTCGCGTCTTGTGCTCGAGAAATGCGACTTTTTGACTAAGCTTCCCCAGCGCGGAATGACCGAGAGTCTCAACGTTGCCCAGGCGACCACCGCGCTGTGCTTTGAGTGGCTGCGCCGCAATGCCGGCGAGCTCATGGGGGAGGAGTAGCGCATGTCCAAGAAGAACCGCGCCAAGTCCAAGGCCAAGCGCTTTGGCGAGGGCTCGGCCAAGCCGATTGTTTCGGCCGCGACCTATGGCGTGGGCGGCAATGCGTTTGCGCAGGCCATCGCCGATCCGGTCTCGACGGTGCACTCCAATAAGCCCGAGCTGCTGGTGGTCGACGGTTACAACGTGATTCACTGCACGCCGCGCTACGAAAAGCTCGTCTACGACCATTCCGACGATCCGTATTCCAGCGACGTCCACGATATGGCGCGAACTGCACTCATCAACGACGTCGCCGCGTTTGCCCAGGGCCGCTACGAGGCCGTGATCGTGTTTGACGGCGCGGGCAACATCTCCAGCGAGCGCCCCAACCTGCCGGCCCGCGGCGTGCGCATCGAGTTTTCGCCGACGGGCGTCTCTGCCGATACCGTGGTACAGAAGCTCTGCATCGAGGCACGCGAGGAAGGCCGTGCGTGCTCTGTGGTGTCGAGCGACGGCACGATCCAGGCCGTCGTCATGGGCAAGGGCGTTACGCGCATCTCGAGCCGTATGCTGGTGGACGAGATCAAACAGATCGATAACGACGTTCACGAGGCAGAGGAAGCTCCGCAGATCAAGATGACCTTGGGCAGCCGCCTGAGCCCCGAGGCGCTGGCCAAGCTCAAGGCCCTGCGCGGGAGGTAGGGGAGTTGGCGGGGCAATGCTGCCTCGCTAACTCCATTCAACGATGTCGATCATTCTTTCGAGGCGCCACGTTAGCGCCTCTTTTAGATAAGGCAGTCTCGCTGCTAGGGCATCGTTTTTAGACAGAATCTCGATTGCCTCGTCGACAAAACCTTCGAGTTTGTCCCCGTCAAACCAGTTCATATCCTCAACAAGCAACATTTGTTTCGCGGGACTTGAATGGAACTGCGCGCTGGCAAAACTGTGCTCTCCTGCCCTAAGCTCATCTAGAGATATGTTGCACCAGAGCGATGAGCCCGAATCGAAGATGGGGGCTGGTCTGCAGACTAGTGAGTTGACGTTTCGCACGAGGCCGAAGTTGCGCCAATGACGATCGTAGTTGGCGATGATGTCGTCACACACGATCATGTGGTCAAGGGCATCCTTGACGCCTGTCACCCCGAGTTCCTCGCAGTTTGCTACGTATCGCTCGTAGTCAGTTAGCCGTTCATCTGCGTTTGCGTGCTGGTTTACATAGAACGCAGGGACATACTCTTCTTCATCAGTTAAGAAGACATCGCATATGCTCAGGGCGGAAGTGCCCGTGCCCTCGAGCGAGTAAGGTACATAATCGCAGGCGTTTAGGATGCGACGGTGGAGCGCGGTCGCCACCAGCTCGTTATAAGGTTCCTGGTTCAGGTGCGCTCCTGCCTTATGCAGAATCCGACGCCCGCCCTCGCACGTCCAGTACTTTTGAAGATTGCCGTCCGAGGTGTTATCGGGCTTTGCGGCAGCCGCTTTTCCCTCTGGGGCAAAGGGCGCAATGGACAGCGAGACGTCATCAAAGGCGTTATTGAAGAAGTTAATATCCTCCCAGACGAGACCGGAATCTTGGGGTCTAATCCAATACTGGTCGGATAAGGAGAGGCCAAGATTTCGCTGTACGAGTTCATCGGGAACATCGACTGCGGCTTCTGCAAGCAGGGAGGCTAGCCCAATGCGTGCGAGCGGGATACCGCGACCGCGCCACCAGATGCGGAAGGAGTCGAGCGATACGGAGCTATTGGAGCCAAATACCCCAATAGGGGCGTGGGCGTAATCGATGTCGGCGCCGATGTGGGTAAAGTCTTTTCGCGATGTGTTGTAGACCAGCTGAGCGACTTCGTGCGTGCGGTTCATGAGGGTGAACGCGATCTCGCTCTTACCGTGGCCGCGGCGGGGACGTCCTCCCGTTTTGGTCACGGAGCGGAGTCGCGTATCGACGCTGTCTTTGTCGATGAGCCATACACCAGAAGCCTTGCGGGCCTCAAGTGCTCCGTTTTTTATGAGCTCCTGCACCCTGCGCGGAGTGATGCCGAGCAGTTCGGCTGCTTCCTTGGTAGTAAGCATCGCGAAACCCTTCGTTAGAACGAATAGTTTTATATAAAGCAATTGTAATTAAAACTATTCGTTTTGACGAATGGTTTTGAGATTGGGGGCGAACCGACAGAAATGAACGGGCCTGGTACCTGTTGTTGCTGGATTTTGCATATTTGTATAACGCTGTGTGGCCTGTTGCGCCTCGTCCGCAATTCCTTTATTCTTAACTGGCTTCGCGCGAAAGCGCCAAGTGTGCCAGTGTGGCGCAACGGTAGCGCAACTGATTTGTAATCAGTGGGTTGCAGGTTCGATTCCTGTCACTGGCTCCATGAGAGTTTCGGGCTCTGTTCCTTGTGGGACAGGGCCCGTTTCTATTTATGTCGATAAGTCAGCGTGTTTGGCGCCAACCAAGCTTCAGGTTTGTCTCGATCCGTAACACGAGTGGGCTGAAGACCCTCCTTATAGTTACAGATCGAAACATTGCCAAGGGAAGGCCGATAACATCTCGATCCGTAACACGAAGAGGCTGAAAACCGTTCTTACTGTTACAGAATGAGACGTAAGCGGGGGTTTCTGCGAAACATCTCGATCTGTAACAGATAGGGGAGGAATAACCCTCTTACTGTTACAGGTCGAGACATAGGCCGGGGCGAGGTTGGTCATCGTCATCGAGCGTGGATTATCGGACACGCGAGCGTGGAAAATCTTCCGCCTAGTGAATGAGCGTGGATAATCTGCCACTTTGGATTCGATGGCACGGCAAAGTGGGAGATTATCCACGCTCGATTTCAAACGGAAGAAAATCCACGCTCGATTTTGCCTGGGAAGAGCAATCTTCTGTCTGGGCAGCCCCGATCTCGACCTATATATAGGTGCAAATAAGCTGGTATCGAAGTTCGATACTGAAGGTGTACTCCACTACAGCAAAGTGTTACCTTGGGAAACGTCACCTCAGTATCCAAAACCACTGTCCTTCATATCCAAACTCAATAAAACCGCAGGTCACGGCTATATAGATACGCCCGGCACCGTGTATATTGAGGTTTTCGTTGACAGCCCCCAAGGTGGCATCGTATTATCTTCTTCGTTCGCGGGGGCGGCGGTCCAAAAGACCAAAGGACCTGCGGATACTTGAACGATTGGGAGTTTGCCCGAGTGGTTAATGGGGACGGGCTGTAAACCCGTTGGCTCTGCCTACATAGGTTCGAATCCTATAGCTCCCACCCGTCAAGTGCCTGTATAGCTCAGTCGGTAGAGCACTTCGTTGGTAACGAAGAGGTCACCAGTTCAAGTCTGGTTGCAGGCTCCATCCGGCGGTGTAGCTCAGTTGGTTAGAGCACACGGTTCATACCCGTGGCGTCACTGG
>CABUGR010000176.1 GCA_902491135.1 uncultured Collinsella sp.
AGTGCCTCGTCGTCGTAATCGAAGCCCTCCTGCTCGCACACGTATGCCAGGCGATGCTCAATATTCTCGTTGCCGATGCGATGGAAATCGAAACGCTGGCAGCGCGAGAGGATGGTCTCCAGAATCTTTTGCGGGTCGGTGGTGCACAGCACAAAGATCACGTGTGCCGGCGGCTCCTCAAGCGTCTTGAGCAGCGCGTTGAACGCCGCCGTCGAGAGCATGTGGACCTCGTCGATGATATAAATCTTGTACTTGCCGCGCACCGGGGCAAAGTTGACGGAGTTGATGATCTCCTCGCGCACGTTGTCCACGCCAGTACGGCTTGCGGCATCGAGCTCGTAGACATCCGGGTGGTTGCCCTCGGCGATGAGCTCGCATTCCTCACAGGTGCCGTCGGGCATGCAGCCGCTCGCACCCTCGGCGCGCGCCGCCTCGGCATTGCGGCAGAGCAGCGCCTTGGCAAGAATACGCGCCATGGTGGTCTTGCCCGTGCCGCGCGGTCCGCAGAACAGGTAGGCGTGGGACAGGCGCCCCTCGGTGATGGCGTGCTCGAGCGTCGAGACGATATGCTGCTGGCCCACCACGGAGTCGAAGGTGAGCGGGCGATACTTTCGGTACAACGATTCCATGGGTGCTCCCCCGGGTATACTGAGTCTTGTTGCCGCGGCGGCCATGCGGTCGCACGGCATACTGCATTCCATAATACCCGTACGGCGAGCCCGCCGCGATAGGAGTCCAAAGAGCATGGCAGACGCAGAGAGCAACCTCGTTCCCTCCGAAGCAGCCGACCAGGTCGAGGTCGCGCTCGAGAAGCAGGCCGCAGCCGACGACGGTATCCTGTACCTCAACGAGTACCAGTACGAAAACGACCTGGTCACCGACTTCGCCCGCCTGGTCGCCTCGCCCAGGCGTCGCGGCTCGCTGTATGTCGCCGCGGCAATTGCCGCGCTCATCGGCATCGGCATGCTGGTGGCCGGCGGCAACTGGATCAAGTTTGGCGTCGTCCTGATCGTGTTCGGCGCCTTTTTGGCCTGGTGGAGCAAAAACCTGCACCACACCCTCGCCCGCGACTTTATCGACGCCGTTGAGGCCGACGAGTCCATGGGTGGCCGCTATCGCCGCGTCGCCGCCAACGAGGACGGCCTGATGGTTTGGGGCAAGAGCGGCAAGTCACAGTTCTTCCCGTTTGAAAAGCTCGACCACGTGCTCGACGGCGAGCGCATCTTTGTAGCCATGTTCGCCGACCAGGGCGTGACGATCCCTAAGGACACCTTTGTCCGCGGCGATGCCGATCAGTTCGGTCCCTTCCTTAAGGCGCGCATCAACAAAAAACTCCGCATCGAGACCAAGAAGAAGAAAATGAAGGCCGAGAAGGCCGCCGCCGAGGCCAAGCAGGGCGACAAGCCCCAGGAGACCAAGGGCAAGCAGCGCAAGCAGAAGAAGAACAAGAAGAAGCGCTAGGCCGGACGCAAGGTCCAGACCCCAGACGGAGCTTAAATTGAATGTCGCCCACCTGCTACACTAGCAGCATCTATGCCACCGCGAACGGCTCGGCTCAGCGCCCGCCACTCGCAAACGAACTTTAAACGCACGAGGGTTGGCCATGCCGCTTTTCTCGCAACATACCGCCCGGTTCTCGCCGGACGTTCCTTTGGAGGGCACCAGCTCTCGCGAGCTGCTCAAGCGGTACCAGCCGCTCGAGACACTTGCGACCGGCGGTTTTGGCTCCATCGAGATCTGCCGCGACACGCATCTGCGCCGCCGCGTCGCCATTAAGCGCATCCCCCTTATCAACGGTGCCGGCATGCCCGCCAGCGACATCATGGATGTCCTGCGCGAGGCGCACACTGCCGCTATGCTTCAACATCCCAACATCGTGCAGGTCATCGACTTTACGCACGACACAGCCTATGCCTACCTGGTTATGGAATATGTCGATGGCATGTCGCTGGCCGAGTTTTTGCACCGCGTGGACGGCCACTCACTTACCTTTGACGAGGCCGCGACCATTGCCGATGCCCTGGGCCAGGCGCTCACCTTCGCCCATAGTAATGGCGTACTCCACCTGGACATTAAGCCCGCCAACGTGCTCATCGACCACTCGGGCAATGTAAAGCTCACCGACTTTGGCATGGCGCGACTGTCGTCCGCCGGTGGCTTTGGCGGCTCGCGCGGCGGCACCATCGGCTACATGCCGCCCGAGCAGCTCGATATCGAGACCGGCACGGTCGACGAACGCGCTGATGTCTTTGCCCTTGCCTGCGTTATCTATGAGGGCTTGTGCGGCAGCGCACCCTTTATGGCGGCCACGCCCGCCGACTCGCTCGACCGCATCATCGGCGGCGCCACCCATCCCAGCGAGCTGATACCACACTTTCCCCCGGGAGCCGAGGCTGCGCTCATGAGCGCGCTCTCCCCCATGCCGCAGGACCGCCCCAACAGCATCGAGGCATTTTGCGACCAGCTCCTTGCCGGTCTGGGCAGCGTGCGCGAAGGCCGTCGCAGCCTGGAGCAAATGGTTGGCGAGCTTTCGGATGACGAGCAGGAGCTCGACGATATCGAGCCGTCGCACTACGAGGACGACGCCATCGAGGTCGACCCCGCACTCGGCTGGGCGGGCACGCGCTGGAGCCATGCGCGCGACTACACCATGCGCGCTATCTCGGCGCTAACGTGCGGCACCTTTAGCTTTTTGCTGATGCAGACGGCCGGGGTCGCGGCGCTTCCCGGCCTGGTCATTGCGGCTATCGCGATCGGAGCGGCGGCTGGCCTGGCCCCCCAGATTGGCTCGGCCATCTCGGCTGTGGGCTTTTTGGTGCTCATGGCAAACGCCACCATGCAGGCGCAGGGTATCCTGTCGATGTTGCCCGTCGCGGTGATCTTTGCCGCCGCCATGTCCGGTTGGTGGATCGCCTGGGGTCGCACCGAGGCTGCCGCGAGCGCCGCGCTCACCTGTGCACTCGCGCTTGGCTGTCTGGCCGGCAATACCTTCCTGGCAGCTGGGGTCGCCGCCGGCGTCGCGTCATTTTGGCTCGGCCCGGCAAGCGCCGCCGCGGCAACGGGCATGGGCGCGCTTTTTGCCCGTCTGGCCACGGTCGCGCTTTCAGCCGGAGGCGTGCTGGGGCTCGGTAACGTTGCCGCAGCGCTGGGAGACCCGCTCCTTTGGGCTGCCTTTGTGCTGGTCGCGGCAACTGCCGCGGCGTCATCTGCGCTGCTCAATGCCCATGCCAAGCGTGCCGATCAGGGCTCAAACCTTGCCGCAATCGCCGCCATCATTGCCACCGGCATCGGCTGCTCAGCGGCGTCCTGTCTTGCACACCATATGGAAATTGCCAGCCTTGCAGCCGCGGTCGTCGCCAAGGCGGCGGTTGCGGGAACCCTATCCTCTATAATCGTTGGAATATGCCTATATTTGCTCGGATACCAAAGAACCTATACGGAGAGTGATCTTTCGTGAACTTCCTGAACATCTTCGAGGACCACGTGGCCGGCATCTTCGGTGCCACCCGTGCCCCGTTCTCCTTTAAGAAGCTTGCCAAGCAGGCCGCTCGCGACATGGAGGATCAGACTCTGGTGATCAACGGCGTCAACACGGCGCCGGCACTCTATACCATCCTTATCGCCGCCGACGACGATCCCATGCTCGCCCCGTTCTACCCCGAGCTTTCGCGCGAGGTC
>CABUGR010000177.1 GCA_902491135.1 uncultured Collinsella sp.
GTAGCGGGTGGTTTAAAGCTGGCCGCTGCGCGGCCAGCGGACTAAAGTCTTGAAACGAAAGGGCGCTGACCTTTTGGTCGCGCCCTTGAAGTTGAACGTCAGATTGTCCAAATGCGGCCCGCGCAGCGTCGAGCCGTTACGCGGTTCGTAGAACCGCGTAACTAATTAGTACATCTTTGCGCCGGCGGGGATGGAAGCGTCGAGCTGGATCAGGTTGAGACGCTCCTCGCCCTCCTCCTCGTGGATGGCACTGATGAGCATGCCGCAGCTGGGAATGCCCATCATCTTGCGCGGAGGCAGGTTGGTGATGGCGAGCAAGGTCTTGCCAACCAGGTCCTCGGGCTCGTAATAAGCGTGAATACCGGAGAGGATGGTGCGGTCGGTGCCGGTGCCGTCGTCGAGCGTAAAGTTCAGCAGCTTCTTGGACTTCTTGACGGCCTCGCATGCCTTGACCTTCACAGCGCGGAAATCGCTCTTGGAGAAGGTATCAAAGTCGACGAACTCCTCAAACAGCGGCTCAACGGCGATCTTGGAGTAATCGAGCGTGGGCTTAAGCGACGTAACGAATGGGCTCGCGGCGTTGCCGGCCTCGGCAGCCTTGGCGGCAGCGGCACCGGACTGGAAACCCTTCTCGGGCTTCATGTGCGGGAACAGCAGGACGTCGCGGATAGAAGCCTGGTTAGTAAGCAGCATGACCACGCGGTCGATACCAATGCCAATGCCGCCCGCGGGAGGCATACCGTACTCGAGGGCGCGCACGTAGTCCTCGTCATACTCCATAGCCTCATCGTCGCCGCCGGCCTTCTCGGCCATCTGGGCAGCAAAGCGCTCAGCCTGGTCGACCGGGTCGTTGAGCTCGGAGAATGCGTTGGCGTACTCGTGGCCGGCGATGACCAGCTCAAAGCGGTGGGTCAAACGCGGGTCGTCCTCAAAACGCTTGGCGAGCGGGCTGACCTCGATGGGGTAATCGCATACGAACGTGGGGTTGACGATGGTGTCCTCGCCCAGCTCATCGTAAATCTCGGCGATGATCTTGCCGGCAGTCCACTCGGGCTTGATCTCCAGGCCCTTCTCGCGCGCGGCGGCAGCAAGCTCCTCGACCGGCGTGTCGATGGTGACCTGCTTGCCGAGCACGTCGGAGACGATGTCGGTCATGGGACGGCTGGCCCACTCACCAGAAAGGTCGATGGTCTGGCCCTGGTACTCGATGACCTCGGGGTTGCCGATGGCCTTGTTGGCAGCCTTGATGACACCTTGGGCGAGTGCCTTCATGCCCTCGAGGTCGGAGAAGGCACGGTAGGCCTCCATCGTGGTGAACTCGGGGTTGTGGGTAAGGTCCATGCCCTCGTTGCGGAAGATGCGGCCGATCTCGAACACGCGCTCAAAACCACCGACGATGCAGCGCTTGAGATGGAGCTCGGTGGCAATACGCAGGTAGCACTCCTGATCGAGCGCGTTGAAGTGGGTAATGAACGGCTTGGCGGTAGCGCCGCCCTGGATGGTCTGCAGGATGGGGGTCTCGACCTCCATGTAACCGTCGGACTCCATAAAGCGACGGAAGGTAGAGAGAATCTGCGAACGCTTACGGAAGGTCTCGCGAACGTCGTCGTTGGCGATCAGGTCGACATAGCGCTGGCGATAGCGGGTCTCCTTGTCGGAAAGACCGTGGAACTTCTCGGGCAGTGGACGAACGGCCTTGGAAAGCAGGGTCGCGCTCTTAGGGGCAACGGAAAGCTGGCCGCGCTGGGTGCGCACGACCACGCCGGTCACGCCCAGGATGTCGCCCAGGTCGAGGGCCTTGAGCGTATTCCAGGCAGCCTCGTCCATGTCGTTGATGCGGCAGAACAGCTGAATCTCGGCAGTCGCATCGCGCACGACGATGAACATTATCTTGCCCTGGCCGCGCTTGGCGACCACGCGGCCGGCGATCTTCACGACGTCCTCGGTGTCCTCGCCATCGGCAAGCTCGGCGTACTTAGTCTCGATATCGGCGACGTAGTCCTCAAGCTCAGAGTGCTCGGGATAGGGGTTCTGGCCCGCCTCGAACAGGGCGGCGCGCTTGGCCAGGCGGGTGGCGCGCTCGTCGTTGAGCGTCGATGCCTGATCGGCGGCGTTCTGGTTCTCTGCCATAAGTTAGCTCCTCAAACTAAAACGCTCCCCAGGATTCGGTCCCAGGGAGCGAAAACATACCTTTACGCGGGACCGTGGTCTAGCGTGCGATCTTGGCGATGGTGTAGACGCGAGTCTTGCCGGAAGGCGTAACGACCTCGACGGAGTCGCCCTCGCCGTGACCGATGATGGCGTGACCGACCGGAGACTCGTTGGAAATCTTGTGCTCGAGCGAGTTGGTCTCGGTGGTACCGACGAGCGTGACTTCCATGACCTCGCCGTTGGGATCAATCAGCGAAACGGTGGAACCGATGGAGACGGTCAGGTCGCCCGTGGTGGCAGCAACCTGAGCGTTGGCGAGGATGGCCTGGATCTCGGCAATACGAGCGGCGTTCTGGGCCTGCTTGTCCTTAGCGGCGTCGTACTCGGAGTTCTCCGAAAGGTCGCCGAACGCGCGGGCTTCCTTGATGTCCTCGACGATCTCCTTGGCGTAATCGCCCTCACGCCAAGCGAGCTCCTCGACGAGCTTCTGGCGGCCCTCAGCGGTCAGTACGATCTGGCTTGCGTCCATACGGATATCTCCCCAACTCTGATCAAACAATCAACTGTCAACAAAACGAAAAAGACCGGCTAGCCTGCGGGCAAGCCGGTCAGGTGCTCACCCCAAAGGGATGGGACTACTCTGCGTCCGCGTCGCTGTCCTCTGCCTGCTTCTTCTTGGCAGCAGCGAGCTTGGCCTCGAGCTCAGCGATCTCCTTGTCCTCCTCGGACTGCTCGACCACGACCTCCTCGGCCTGCTTGGTCTCGGCCTTATCGTCGCCCTCCATACCCTCACGGATATTCTTGACGGTAGAGCCGAGGGACTTGCCGAGCTTCGGCAGGTTCTTGGGCCCGAAGATAATCAGGACAACGACGAGAATAATGATGAGCTCAGGAGCCCTCAGTCCAAACATGTAGACCTCCACAATACAGCGAGACAAGCTCGAATGAGTATACCGCGGGTATCGCGGTATCACAACACTAGCTAAAAAAAGGGACCGCAAGAAGCGGTCCCTCCTCATGCTCTGGTCGGGTTGACTGGATTTGAACCAGCGACCCCTGCGTCCCGAACGCAGTGCTCTACCAAACTGAGCCACAACCCGTTAGCTCGACTATATTAACAAAGATTTTCGCCGCGTGCTAGAGAAATTTTTATTTCTTTGGCGCGTCGATTTGAACCGTGTTGGAAATAAGCTCAGTCGCGCAGGCCCACCAGCCATTTTGCTGGGCAGCATCGGCAAGCCTTTCGGCCGTGGCAGCGGTGTCGCAAATGGCAAACGAGCAGGCACCCGATCCGCACACATCTACAGCAACGGTTCCGTCCTGTTTACGCAGCCAGTCGAGGACCGTTTGAATCTGCGACTCCATCTGTGCGGAAATGACACCAAGGTTGTTATGGATGAGTGCATATGCCGTCTCGGCATCACCAGCACGCAAGGCAGAAGCTATCGCGCCGGGCTTGTCCGCAGGCACCGGGGCCTCGTCAAAACGTCGATAGGCTTCAATTGTCGAAACG
>CABUGR010000178.1 GCA_902491135.1 uncultured Collinsella sp.
ACCAGCACCGGCTCAAAGGCCTGGATGGACAGACGGTGCAGGGTCGGTGCACGGTTGAGCAGCACGACGCGGCCGTCGATGACCTCTTCGAGGATATCCCACACAAAGGTGGCACCGCGGTCGATAGCGCGCTTGGCGCCCTTGATGTTCTCGACCTTGCCAAGCTCGACCAGGCGCTTCATGACGAAGGGCTTGAAGAGCTCCAGCGCCATGGTCTTGGGCAGACCGCACTGGTGCAGCAGCAGCTTGGGGTCGGTAACGATAACCGAACGGCCGGAGTAGTCGACACGCTTGCCCAGCAGGTTCTGACGGAAACGACCCTGCTTGCCCTTGAGAGCCTCGGCGAGCGACTTGAGCGGGCGACCGCCACGGCCAGAGACCGGGCGACCACGACGGCCGTTGTCGAACAGGGCGTCCACGGCCTCCTGGAGCATGCGCTTCTCGTTGTTCACGATGATCGCAGGGGCGTCCAGGTCGAGCAGGCGCTTGAGTCGGTTGTTACGGTTGATCACGCGACGATACAGGTCGTTGAGGTCGGACGCGGCGAAGCGGCCGCCGTCGAGCTGGACCATCGGGCGCAGATCGGGCGGAATGACCGGGATGACGTCCAGAATCATGTTCGCGGGGCTGTTGCCGCCCTTCAGGAAGGCGTCAACGACCTCGAGGCGCTTGACGGCCTTCTCGCGCTTCTGCTTCTGGGAGTCCTCGTCGGCGATGATGGCCTTGAGCTTCTCGGCCTCGGAGGGGAGGTCGATGGCGGCGAGCAGGTCGCGGACGGCCTCGGCACCCATACCACCCTTGAAGTACATGGAGTAGTAACGGGTCATCTCGCGGAACAGCGGCTCATCGGAGATGAGGTCGCGCTCGGTGAGCTTCATGAAGGCGTTGAAGGCGTCCGTGCGGAGCTGCTTCTCGTCCTTGCACTCTTCCTCAATGTCGACGATGCCAGAGGCGATCTCCTCGGGGGTCAGCGGCTCCTCGTCGGAGAACTCATCAAAGTTCTCGGGGTTGCCCTGCTCCTTGAGGGACTCGATCTGGCGGGCGCACTCGGCATCGATCTCTTCCAGATCGGCGGCGAGCTCCTCGCGCAGGTCGTCAGCGTCGGCCTCGCGAGCCTCGTAGTCGACCTCGGTAATGATGTAGCTGGCAAAGTACAGAACCTTCTCGAGGTCCTTGGACTTGATGTCGAGCATACGGCTCATCGGGAAGCTCGTGGGGCTCTTGAAGTACCAGATGTGGGACACGGGGGCGGCGAGCTCGATGTGGCCCATGCGGTCGCGACGCACCTTGGCCGAGGTGACCTCGACGCCGCAGCGCTCGCAGACGATGCCCTTAAAGCGGATGCCCTTGTACTTGCCGCAGGAGCACTCCCAGTCCTTGGCGGGACCGAAGATCTTCTCGCAGAACAGGCCGTCCTTCTCGGGCTTGAGGGTACGGTAATTGATGGTCTCCGGCTTCTTGACCTCACCGTGCGACCAGGAACGGATCTGGTCGGCGGAGGCAAGGGAGATTTTTACCGAGTCAAAATCAGTAGCTTCGAAATCTGCCACAGTCAACTACTCCTTATCAGTGGTCGTGGCGGCGACAGCCTCGGGTGCCTCGGCGGTCTCGGCATCCTGGGCCTCGACGTCGGCGTCAACGCCGGCGAGCGCAGCCAGGTCATCGAGGGCAGAGGTCTCCTCGGCGGTCACAGGGGCGGAGGCATCCTCGTCGGCATCGTGCATGGGCTCGATGTCCAGCGCGAGGGAACGGATCTCCTTGACGAGAACCTTGAAGGACTCGGGGATACCCGGAACCGGGACGTTCTCGCCCTTGACGATGGCCTCGTAGGTCTTGACACGGCCCACGGTATCGTCGGACTTGACGGTCAGGATCTCCTGCAGGACGTTGGAAGCACCGTAAGCGTACAGTGCCCAAACCTCCATCTCGCCGAAGCGCTGGCCGCCGAACTGAGCCTTGCCGCCCAGCGGCTGCTGGGTAACCAGGCTGTAAGGGCCGGTCGAACGGGCATGGATCTTGTCGTCGACCATGTGGCCGAGCTTGAGGATGTAGGACGTACCCACGGTAATGGGCTCGCGGAACTCCTCGCCGGTGCGGCCGTCGAACAGGCGGGTCTTGCCGCGCTCGTCAAGCTGGGTGACAAACTCGGGGCGCATGTGATCGCCAAAGGCAGCGGTGGCCTTGTTGAGCATGTTCTTGTTGGCGCGACGGATGACCTCGGCGATCTCGTCCTCCTTGGCGCCGTCGAAGACGGGCGTCGCGGTGAAGAATGGGCCGGGAACATACTTGTCGGAGTCGGCATCCTCGGTATCCCAACCGCAGGCGGCAGCCCAGCCAAGGTGGCACTCGAGCAGCTGGCCAACGTTCATACGCGAAGGAACGCCCAGCGGGTTGAGGATAACGTCGATCGGGGTACCGTCAGCCATGTAGGGCATGTCCTCGACCGGCAGAACGTTACAGATAACACCCTTGTTGCCGTGGCGACCGGCGATCTTATCGCCCTGCTGGATCTTACGACGCTGGGCGACGTAGACGCGCACCTGCTCGTTGACGCCGGGGGCCAGGTCGTCGCCGTTCTCGCGGCTAAAGCGGACGACGTCGATGACGCGGCCGTAGGCGCCGTGAGGCATCTTAAGGGAAGTGTCGCGAACGTCGTGAGCCTTGGCACCGAAGATGGCGCGCAGCAGGCGCTCCTCGGCGGTCAGAGCGCTCTCGCCCTTGGGGGTAACCTTGCCGACCAGGATGTCGCCAGGGCCGACCTCGGCGCCGATGCGGATGATGCCGTCCTCGTCGAGGTTGGCAAGCATATCCTCGGAGAGGTTCGGAATCTCGCGAGTGATCTCCTCGGGGCCGAGCTTGGTGTCGCGGGCGTCGATCTCGTGACGGGTGATATTGATGGTCGTCAGCAGGTCCTCGGCCACCAGGCGCTCGGACACGACGATACCGTCCTCGTAGTTGAAGCCTTCCCACGGCATGTATGCCACGGTGAGGTTCTGGCCCAGTGCGAGCTCGCCATGATCGGTCGAAGGACCGTCGGCCAGAGGCTCGCCCTGCTCAACGGTGTCACCGACGCGCACGAGCGGACGGTGGTTGATGCAGGTGGACTGGTTGGAGCGCTGGTACTTGGCCAGGTGATACTCGTCCATGCCACCGGCATGCTTGACGATAATCTTGGAGGCGTCGGCAAAGATGACCTCGCCGGCGTTCTTGGCCAGGGTGACCTCGCCGGAGTCCAGGGCGGCGCGACGCTCCATGCCGGTACCGACATAGGGAGCGGCAGGGTGAACCAGCGGCACGGCCTGACGCTGCATGTTGGCGCCCATCAGCGTACGCTTAGCGTCATCGTGCTCGAGGAACGGGATCAGCGTGGCTGCGACGGAGAGCATCTGGCGCGGCGAGACGTCCATGTAGTCGACGTCCTCGACGGGCACGTCGGCGGGAGCGCCAAAGGAGCCATCGAAGTCGCGGGTACGGGCGATCACGGTATGCGGACGGACGATCTTGCCTTCGGCATCGGTCGTGATGAACTCGTTGGTCTTGGGATCGAGCGGCGTGTTGGCCGGCGCGATGACGTGCTTCTCTTCCTCGTCAGCGGTCATCCAGTCGATCTGGTCGGTGGCAACGCCGTTCTCGACGCGGCGGAACGGAGCCTCGATGAAGC
>CABUGR010000179.1 GCA_902491135.1 uncultured Collinsella sp.
GCAGGACTCCTCGCCCACCACGACGCCGCCGGCCTTCTCGATGAGGTTGAACAGCTTCCAGTTGGGCACGGCCATGGGCGTACCGGTGTACAGGATGCGCTTGGTGCCCTTGGGCGCCACACCCTCGCCGGCCTCAACGCGCTGCTCGCACTCAGCCGCCATTTCGTTGATGGCGCCGGTCAGACGCGGCGTGTCATCCATAAAGGCGGCCTGAACGGTCAGCAGGCTGTCGAGACCGCTGATGGGCGCCGGATCGGCAGCGCGGGTCGCAGCCAGACGCTGCAGGGCGCGACGCTTCTCGTTGACGGCGTGGATGGCAGCCTTCAGGCGCTCAGGCGTAATCGTGACGCCGCACTCTTCCTCGATCTTGACGGCAAGCTTTTTAACCTCGGCCTTCCAGGTCACGAGCGTCGACTCGTCGTGCACGTTGGGAATATCCATGACGTACATGTTCTTTTGCGTGGCAAAGAACTCGTAGGCCTTCTTCTTGCCATCGCAGGTGTTCTCGCCTACCACCAAGTCACTCGACTCAATGTAGGGGCAGACCTCGCCCAGCTTAAAGCCGGCAAAGCTCTTGATGAGCGGGCAGGTGTTGCGCGGCAGATGCTCCTCGACCTTGTCGGTCGCCCAGTCGGCACCCGAGCACAGACCAACGGGAATGCCGTCACAGGCAAGTACGATCTCCTCGGGCACGTACACACAGAACGAACCGACGATCTTGGTGGCCTCGCCGGCCTCCTTCTTGTCGAGCATCTCCTTAATACGGCCGCTGTGGATGTTGGTGGCGACAAAATCCAGGTAGGACGTGGACTTGGGGCGATTGTTCTGCGTCAGGAACATATCGCCGTACATCTGGCCCACGGCGCCCAGCAGCATGTCGTGGTCGGCAAGATTCATGCCGAGGCTCTCCCACATCGGATGGAAATCAAATTCTTCAGCCATGACGGTTCCCCTCTCGAATCAAAAATGAATAGCTACGGTATTGCTGCACGGTGGGTGGCGAAAACCCGACCGCGCCTAAACCCGGAATTTTGGGGAACCTGCTTTGCAGCTGATTATTTAGTTGTGCGTCGTCTCTCCCGGAGCCGTGAACATACCTGCTCATATGCGGCTCCGAGCCATATATAGGGCACGCGCGGCAACGCGGCGAATGTATGTCATCTGCGGCACGTGCGCACCCTCCTTTACAAGTTAAGGTCAACTATATCAACGGTCGTCGACCATGCGAACACCGTTGACATTCGTACGACAGCCTCGTGTGCCGTCGTTTAATAAATAATTATCTTAATTGATAAGAGTTTGCCATCCCTCATTCGGCGCGCGGCAAGACAAAGCCGCCGAGGCTTATATCCCCGACGGCATTACCCGGCGCTATCGACAAACCAAGTGGATTCTACTCGCATCGAAGTGCATGCGCAGCGTCTCGCCTGCTTGCGGCAGCTCGTCGACAGGCACGCCCACCTTGTTGACCTTCCACTGCAGACGCGTGGGCGCATCAGCGCGCGGCACGTCCAGCAGCACCAGGCGCTCAAAACGCGAATCGCTCACGCGGGCCACGTGCAAATCATAGCTGTTGCGTCCCCGCTCCGCGCGATTGTCAACATGGAAGTAGCTTGCGCGAATGCCCAGGTACGCTGCATTATCGGGAACCTCGCGACCCACATTAAAGGTCATGCCCCAGTCGAGGGCCTCAACTTCTTCGTCGCCGATCTTGCGCGCCCGGCTTGTGTTCTTGCAGCCCGTCAGGCGCAGTGCCGCCAGCGTCTGCGGACGGCGGACCACGTCCTCGACGGAGCCGATCTCCTCAACATGCCCGTCGTGCATCACGCAGATGCGCCCGCACAGGCGGCACGCTTCGTCGATGTCGTGGCTCACGTAGAGCACGGTGCGGTTGCATACATCGAACAGGTCGAGCATGTTCTGTTCGAGGGCGCTCTTAAGATAGGAATCGAGTGCGCTCATGGGCTCGTCGAACATAAAAATGCCCGGATGCGCCGCCACCATGCGGGCAAGCGCCACACGTTGTTGCTGACCGCCCGAGAGTCGCGCGGGATAGCGGTCGGCAAAATCGGACAGACCGAAAATGCCCAGATAGCGCTCGGCGAGCTTTTTGCGCGCGGCGGCGTCGCCCGCATCCTTTACACCGGCGCATACGTTATCGGCCACCGTCATGTTGGGAAACAGCTGATAGTTTTGGAACAGCAGGGCGCATTTTCGCTCCTGGGGCGACAGGTTGATGCCCGTCGCCGAGTCAAAAAAGGTCACGCCGTTGACGACGATCTTGCCCTCGTCGGGCGTCTCCACGCCGGCGATGCAGCGCAGCGTACAGCTCTTGCCGCAACCCGAGGCACCGAGCAGCGCCACACGATCCTCGCCGGCCTCAAGCTGCATGTCGAGCATAAACCCGGGATAGCGCTTTTTGATATCCAGAACGAGCGACATGGCCTATCGACCTCCCTGCAAAGCGGCATCATCGCGCATGAGCTCGGCCAGCGCCTCGCGATCGATACGCAAGGCATCGCCGCCCGCCGGGTCGAGCGAATCGCCCTGTCCGGCAAGATCTTTGATCCGCTTGCGCTCCGCACGGGAAAGACCCCGCTCGCGATACTTTTGCGAATGAGCGGTGTACATATTGATGAACAGGATGACCAGGAAACTGAACACGATTACGACGATGACCCAAAAGAGCGCCACCGACGTGTTGCCGCCCATCCACTCAAAGTAGATGGCGATGGGGATGGTCTGGGTAATGCCGGCGTAGTTGCCCGCAAAGAACAGGGTGCAGCCAAACTCGCCCATGGCACGCGCGAAGGCGAGCACCGTGCCGGCGGCAATCGAGGGCCAGCCAAGCGGCATCATGAGCTTGGCAAAGATGCGACGTTCGGACCATCCCAAGGTTCGCGCGGCGTCGAGCATCTGCGTGTCGAGGCTCTCGAAGGCTCCGAGCGCCGTGCGGTAGACCAGGGTAAACGACACCACCACGGCGGATATCACCGCCGCGGGCCACGTAAAGACGATCGAGATGCCATGCGCGATAAGCCACCGACCGACCCCGGTCGATCGACCAAACAGCATGAGGAGCAGAAAGCCGCAAACCGTGGGCGGCAGCACCATAGGGATGGTAAAGACCGAGTCGAGCAGGCCCTTGATACGGCTCGTAGTACCCATGGTCTTCCATGCGGCAAACAGGCCCAGCGCAAAGGAGATCAGCAGGGCGAGGCCGCTCGTTTTGATAGACACCCAAAACGGACGATAGTCGATGTCGCCCAAAAAGGAGGCCAAGGAGGTCAAGGGGCCCTGCTCATCCCGCAACACGACAGACGATGCCTCTACCATTTGAGCGCTATCAAGCCAACGCGCGCCGCCCTTGGCATCACCCGAGGCTGATGCAATCACCACATAGCGGTCCCCATCCGCACCGCGCTCGTCAAAGCTATAGGTATACCCGCCGGCATCAAACGTTGTTTCCGCCGTGACATACCAAGGAAGATCCACGTCCCCCAGCTGCGCACCTCCCATGCAGTTTGCGCTGTCGAGCTCACAGACGAGGGCCTTGAGACCCGATACGCACTCGTTGTCCTGCGGATCCAACCCATACTTCTCGACCGCCTTGGGCGATATCCACACCACAACGCGATCG
>CABUGR010000180.1 GCA_902491135.1 uncultured Collinsella sp.
CCGCGATCGCTTGCATTGCTGCCATCGATGACGGTGGGAAAGCCGAGCGACTTGGCGTGGTTGACGATGGCGGTAAAGCCAGCGTGCTTGCAGTGGTAGCAGCGATTGGCATCGTTGCAGGCTACTTGGGGGAGCTGCAGCTGATCGACCGAAAGATTGAGCACGGGGAGCTTAAAATGCGCCCCTTCATTGGCTTGTCCATCAACGGACCGCTCAAACGAGGCCTGTTCGGGCGTGCCGATGAGCGGCGTGGTGAGATGGACGAGGAGGGTATTGGTGGGCATGATGCGGGCGCATACGGCGGCCAAAAAGCTGCTGTCGACGCCACCGGAAAACCCGATAGCCACGCGCCCGTATGCCAAAAGCAGCTGTTCGAGCGCCGATAGCTTGTCTTGAAGCTCCTCTGCGGGTGCCGTGGTGTCTAAAATCATGAAACGGTCCTTATCGTTGAGTACTCGATCGAAAACTATAATCCTAATGCGTTACTTGCCATAAGACTTCTATCTGTGTAACGAAAGTGCAATATGGCATATACGTTATATACAAGTTGCCAAATGCGGTAGAGTTGCAGCAACGCGACAGCGAGAGTCGATGGGGGACCGATATGATCAAGGCTGTTATTTTTGACATGGATGGAACGCTGGTCGATACCGAGCGTTTGGGGATTAAGGCCTGGAAGGCAGGCGCCGCTGAGCTGGGGCTCGCGATTGATGAAGCGCTGATTCATCAGTTTATCGGCCGCACGCTGCCCGATGTTATGGACATCCTCGATAAGCATTATGGCAGCCACGAAACCACCGAGGCGATCTATCGTCGCCACAAGGAGATTCGTGACGAGATGGTCAAGACCGAGCTGGAGCTTAAGGCCGGCGCCGCCGAGTGCATAGACGAGCTGTTGGCTGCGGGCTATCACGTGGGTCTAGCGACGTCGTCGCGCCTCGTTACGGCCGAGCGCAACCTTAAGATGGTCGGTCTTTTTGACAAGTTTGAAACGGTAACGTGTGGCGAGGACGTCGTGCACGGCAAGCCCGACCCCGAGATGTATCTGCTCGCCTGCGAGCGCGCGGGCTTTGCTCCCGAGGAATGTGCCGTGGTCGAGGATTCGCGCAACGGTTGCGTCTCGGGCATTACGGCCGGTTGCCATGTCTTTGCCGTCCCCGATATCGTGCCGCTGCCGCAGGACGTGGTGGATGGCTGCGAGGCCGTGCTCGATACGTTGTTCGACCTGGCGGCGGCAGTCAAGGCCGTGCGCTAGACAATTGCGGTGTTGAAACGAGCGATTGCTCACGTTTGCGCTCAAGCAAAAGGGGCCCGGCAATGGTCGGGCCCCTTTTGCTTGAGCGGCGACTTAGCATACTTGCGTGCGTGCTATAGATACGCACCGAGGTTGATGGCCGTGGCGTCGGTCTGGCTGCTTGCCTGGGTGCTGGCGCGTTCCAGCAGGAACGGCCGCACGAGTTCTTGGCGGTTGATGTCCTCGATGGCCGTGACCGCGGTGACGGTGCGCGCGGCAGAGCCGATGTGGACGTGCTTGGTCTTTGCCGGGGCCTTGTTCTCGATTTGCTCCATGAGCAATTGAACGCCCTTGCGGCCAATCTCGTAGCCCGGGGGCGCTACCGTAGTGAGCGGGACCGATCCACTCCAAGCGAGCGGGTTGCCATCGCAGCCTGCTACGCGTACTTGCCCGGGGACAGAGATGCCCTTGTCGACCAGCGCCGAGATAACGCCCGAGGCCAACACGTCGGTCAGGCCGACGACAAAATCGGGGCGTTCGTTCGCGGGGCGCTCGGCGATTTGGGCACCGATGTCGTAGCCGTCGGCAGCGGTATTCCATTCGCCAGCGTCGATGACTTCGATCTTGATATCGGGGTGCAGGGAGAGGGCCTTGTGAATGCCAAGCACGCGTAGGGTGAGCTGCATAAATGCTGCTCGGCCGACGACGACAATATGGTGTGCGCCGCGGGCGATGGCGAGCTCGGCAATGATGCGACCCTGGGCCTCGTTGTCGGCCGCTACGTAGTAGCCGGGCTCGGAACAGTGGATGTCCAGATGGACGATCGGCACGGGCATTTTAGTCATGGCCGGATGCCAGTCGGGGGACGCCATGGGCTGAACCATGACGCCGGACATCTGCGTGCCCATAAAGTAGCGCAGGTAATGGTCCTCGAGAATATCGTCGTTATCGGCGTTGGCGATGAGCAAGTCGTAGCCGTGCTTGCGGGCCTCGTTGTGGGCGCCGCTGGCGATTTGGAGCGAAAAGCCGTGATCGAGACGGGGGAGCACCAGGCCAAAGGACTTGGTGGCGCCGCCCGCGAGCTGACGGGCGCTTTGGTTGGGCAGGTAGCCAAGGCGATTGATGGTCTCGTTGATGAGCTTGAGGGTCTCGGGGCGCAGCTTTTCGGGGTGGTTGAGCGCGTTGGAAACCGTGCCCAACGAAACCCCGGCCTCGCGCGCGACGTCGCTGATTTTTACCTTTGCCATAGCGGCCCCTTTGATGCGTTTCAAGTACAAGCCAGATTGTAGCATCCCAAGCCTTCCAAAAAGGGACAGGTATATTTTGGCAGGTTTTATCTGGGCAAACGCTATTGCCAGCGCGACCACCACGAAGGGGGCAGGCACCTTTGTGGCGGTTTGGACCGGCTGGACGTGTGTGCATCGAGTGGTATCTAAGTTGAGATACCACTTCTGGTATATCAGCTTGCGTTTGCGTGAGTACAATACTCGAACGTTATACGTCTCAGCGCCCCTTGTGCGTGGACGTCTTGCAGTCACGCGAACGAAGGGATTTATCTTATGTGCGGAATTGTCGGCTACACCGGCTCTGATATTGCAAAGAACATCCTGGTTACGGGCCTCAAGCGTATGGAGTATCGCGGCTATGACTCCTCGGGCGTCGCGCTCGAGGTGGGCGAGGGCGCCGCGGCGCACCTCGACGTCATCCGCCGCGTGGGCAAGGTCGCGGGCCTGGAGAGCGAGCTTTCCAACATCGACAGCGACGCTACCTGCGGTATCGGCCATACCCGTTGGGCCACCCACGGCAAGCCCTCCGTCGTTAACGCTCACCCCCACACCAGCTGCGACGGTCGTATCGCCATCGTCCACAACGGCATCATCGAGAACTTCGCCGAGCTGCGCGAAGAGCTGGAGGGCCGCGGCCATCACTTTAAGAGCGAGACCGATACCGAGGTCTTCGCGCATCTGATCGAAGAGGCTTATGCCGAGACGCACGACCTGATGGCCTCCGTGCGCGAGGCGTGCACCCACGTGGTCGGTGCCTATGGTCTGGCCGCCGTGTGCGCTGACGAGCCCGGCGTGATCGCCGTGGCCCGCAAGGATTCCCCGATCGTGGTCGGTGTGGGCGAGACTGGCTCCTACGTTGCCTCCGACGTGATCGCGCTCATCGACGCAACCCGCGACGTCGTGGTGCTCGAGGACGGTCAGTTTGCCAAGCTCACGCCCGCAGGCGTCGAGTACACCGACGAGGCCGGCAACGTTATCGAGCTTAAGGTCACCCACATCGACTGGGACCTGGACATGGCGGAAAAGGGCGGTTATCCCGACTTTATGCTCAAGGAGATTCACGAGCAGCCGCGCGTCGTGCGCGACACGCTGGTCGGTCGCATGACGCCGG
>CABUGR010000181.1 GCA_902491135.1 uncultured Collinsella sp.
CGTGAAGGCCGGCATCATGGTCGGTATGTGCGGCGAGGCCGCTGCCGATCCGCTGCTCGAGCCGCTGCTGATCAGCTGGGGCCTGGAGGAGTTCTCGATGAGTGCTCCGTCGATCCTGCGCGCCCGTAAGACCATCAGCCAGTGGACCAAGGCCGAGTGCGACGAGCTCGCCGAGAAGGCGCTCGCCTGCAACACCGCCGCCGAGGTCAAGGCACTGCTCGAGTCCGCAGCTCGCTAATTTGGTATCAGAGGTAACCGCGTGGTTGGAATGGGCCGGCCACGCGGCCCTCATATATACAGGGGGTACTGTAAATGTTCTACACGCTAACCGCTAACCCGGCTGTCGACATGACGGTTTCGAGCTCTCCGCTCGAGCCCGACGAGAACGTCCGCACCGGTTCGGCCAGCTACACGGCTAACGGCAAGGGCCTCGACGTGTCCTTCGCCTTTAAGAAGATGGGCGTCGACACCGTCGCGCTCGGCTTCTTCGCTGGCTTCACGGGCAAGTTCATCGTCGAGGAGGTCATGAACCTGGGTTGCCTCTGCCGCCCGGTCTGGACCGACGGTATCACGCGCATTAACACCTACGTCAACGATGGCCAGCACGAGTACGGCATCCTGAACCCCGGCGCCCCGATCACGCCGCAGCACCAGGAGGAGCTCTACAACATCCTGGACACCGCGGGCGATCTCGAGTGCCTGATCGTCTCCGGCTCCGTGCCTCCCAAAGCTACGCCCGACTTCCTGGCTCAGGTCATGGAGCACGCTCAGGCTCGTGGCGCTGACGTCGTCCTGGACCTGTCCTCCGACAAGCTCAAGGAGCTCGCTCACAAGAAGCCGCTGCTCATCAAGCCGAACCATCACGAGATGAAGGCCATCTTCGGCGTGCCGGTCGACACCGACGACGAGGTTCGTGTCGCCATGAAGATGGCTCACGACGCTGGCGTTCAGAACGTGCTGCTCACCCGTGGTAGCCGCGGCGACGCTTACTTCTCCAACGGCGAGGACATCTGGTACGCCAAGCGTGAGTTCAACATCAAGCTGGTCTCTTCCGTCTGCGCCGGCGACTGCACCCTCGCTGCGTTCCTGCACAAGTGGTACAGGGATCGCGACAACGTCGAGGAGGCCATGAAGCTCGCTATGGCCACCGGCGCCAACGTTGCCGAGTCCGTCGGCATTGGTGACTTCGGTCACGTCGACGAGTACAGCAAGCGCGTTGCTGTCCGCAAGCTCGATCGTCAGTAATCGAAACGCGACATATTCGTGCGCATGCGGCGCCCCGGTTTCGGCCGGGGCGCCTTTTTTGTTCCGCCATGGGGGAGAGGCGTCCTGCCGTACTTCATCGCTTCCACACCGTTCACCGAGTTGTCCTAGCCTTTTACCGATGCGTGGAATATACTTTCATTAACACGTTGCTTCGTGAAAGGAACATTCATGATTTACACGCTCACTGCTAATCCCGCCATTGATTACAACATCGCTTGCGACGGCCTTACTGCCAATACCGTCACGCGTACCCGCAATGCCGTCTACACGCCCAACGGCAAAGGCCTCAACGTCTCGTTTACGCTTGACCACTATGGTGTCGACACCACGATCCTGGGTTTCTTCGCCGGCTTCTCGGGTGAGTTTATCGTTAAGGGCGCCGAGGCCCTGGGCGTGCCCGTCAAGCCCGTGTGGACCGACGGTATTACGCGCGTCAATGTGTTCCTCAACGCCGGTCCCGACACCGAGTACAACATGGTCAATGCCGGTGCCGCCATCAATGAGGCCAACGAGCAGGAGATGTTTGAACTTATCGATTCGCTCGATGACATGACCTGCCTGGTCATCAGCGGCTCGCTGCCTCCTAACACTTCCGAGGGCTTCTTGGCCGAGGTCCTGCGCCGTGTCAAGGCCAAGGGGGCCGAGTTCGTCCTCGACATCTCGAGCCATCAGCTGGCAGACCTCATTGCTCTGGAGCCACTGCTGATCAAGCCCAATGACGACGAGCTGCTTGACATCTTTGGCATCAAGGTGAGCGGTGGCGACGACGAGTCCGTCAAGGGCGCTATGGCCGAGCTGCACGCCAAGGGCGCCAAGAACGTGCTGCTGACCCTTGGTGGCGCCGGTGCGTACTTCTCCAACGGCGAGCATATCTGGTTTGCCAACCGCACCTTCGACGTCAAGCTGCTGTCGACGGTGTGCGCCGGCGATTCCTCGCTCGCTGCCTTCCTGTCCGTGTGGCACGACGCCCCCGAGCGCGTCGAGGACGCCCTGCGCCTTTCGATGGCCACTGGCGCCAACGTGGTCGAGTGCCCCGGTCTGGGTGATTTTGCCAAGGTGGACGAATATAAGAAGCACATCGAGGTTCGCCAGGTCTGCTAGTTCCGGCACCTTGTCTGAATAGTTTGATTATTTCGCATCCGTCTTAGACTAGGACGGATGCGTTTTTGTTTATCGGACTTGCGTGTGCAGTGGAGGCTGTTTCTTGCTAGACTTCTTGCAGACGCAATCGATAGCCAATTTGATAGTCGCAGGAGGCCATAGGCATGTGCAATGTTTCGCTCAACGGTACTCAACCGTCCGATGCGTCCCTGCGCGTCCTGCGCGCGCTTGAGGCGGCTGGTCTTGAGGCTTGGTACGTGGGCGGTTGGGTGCGCGACGCCCTGATGGGGTACCCCAGCCACGATGATGATATGTGCTGTAGCGGCCTGTGGCAGGAGTCCAAAGCGGCGCTCGAGGCCGCCGGCATCGCGGTTGTGGAGTCGGGCATTAAATTTGGCGGAATCACGGCTATTTCCGATGGCGAGCGTATCGAGGTCACCACGTACCGTCTGGATGGCTTTTACACCGATGGTCGCCATCCCCAGAGTGTGGAGCGTGCCGCCTCGCTCGAGGACGATCTGGCGCGCCGCGACTTTACCGTCAATGCCATGGCCTGGCATCCCGAGCGCGGGCTTGTCGACCGCTACGACGGCCAGGGTGACTTGGAGCGCAAGCTGATTCGCGCGATGAATGACAAGCGGCTCGATGCGCTGTGCATTCGCGCTGTCGGCGATCCCAAGCGTCGCTTTAACGAGGACGCCCTGCGCATGCTGCGTGCGGTGCGCTTTGCCTGCCGTCTGGACTTTATGATTGAGCCCGAGACCAAGCGTGCGCTTGCCGAGTGCGCGCCGCTGCTCGAAGCCGTGGCGCGTGAGCGTGTGGGTATTGAGCTCGAGGGCATTCTTTCGACCGGTCATGGGGGAGACGCGATGCTCCGCTATCCCGAGCTCATCTGCGCCGCCGTGCCCGAGTTGGCAGCGGGTCGCGGGTTTGATCAGCGCAGTGTCTATCATGCGTTTAACGTCTACGTGCATATCGCCCGTGTGCTGACGGTGGCGGGGGAGCTCGCGCTGTGTGACGGCGTCGCGCCCTCGTCGAGCCTTATGTGGGCGGCGTTTTTGCACGATGTGTCCAAGCCCGAGTGCTTCACGGTCGATCACGCCGGCAGCGGACACTTCTACGGTCATCCCGAGCTCGGCGCCAAGAAGGCGCGCGTCATTATGGATCGCCTGGCCCTCTCGCACGACTTGGTGCGCGACGTGTGCCTGCTCATCAAATACCATGACAAGCCGCTGCGCCCCGAGCGCTCCTGCCTGCTCA
>CABUGR010000182.1 GCA_902491135.1 uncultured Collinsella sp.
CCCACCTGAATACGAATCGCGCGCAGGACGGTCTGCTTTTCCTCGGGCGGGAACTTAAAGGCAATGGCCCAGCGCGGCGCGCGGGCAGTAAAGCCCAGGTCGAGCTGCTGCTGGAAGCTGTCGACCTTTACGACCACGCCGTCGATGTCATAGTCCAGGTCACCGCGATGCTCGAGGGCCTGGGCGCAGAACTCGTGGACCTCGGCCGGCGTGGCGCAGCGTGCCACGTTGGGATTGACACTAAAGCCGGCGCTGCGCAGCCAGTCGAGAAATTCGCGCTGGCTGTGGACGTGCAGCGGATCGGTATCGGCGATGGCGTAGATAAAGGTGGCCAGGTCGCGGCGCGCCGTGACCTTGGGATCCTTTTGGCGCAGGCTGCCGGCGGCGGCGTTGCGCGGGTTGGCGAAGGGGTCGCGGCCCTCGGCATCGGCCTCTTCATTCAGACGTACAAAGCTGCCCTTGGGCATATAGACCTCGCCGCGCACCTCGATGGTGCGCTCGCGGTCGGCACCCATGTGGGCGAGCGCCGGCTCGGACAGGTGCATGGGCACATCCTTGATGGTGCGCACGTTGAGCGACACGTCCTCGCCCGTGGTACCGTCGCCACGTGTGGCGGCGCGCACAAAGGTGCCGTTTTGATAGGTAAGCGCCACGCCCAGGCCGTCGATCTTAAGCTCGCAGGTATAGGTGACGCTACCGGCACCGAGCGCATCCTCGGTACGCTGGAGCCACGCGTCAAGCTCGTCCAGATCCATGGCATCATCCATGGAATACATGCGTGCCATATGCGTGACCGGCGTAAACTGCTCGCTCACGTAGCCGCCCACGCGCTGGGTATAGCTGTCGGGCGTCACCAGGTCGGGGTAGGTCGCCTCGATTTCCTGCAGCTCAACGAGCATTTTGTCAAAGGCGGCGTCCGTGATCTCGGGCGCGTCGAGCATGTAGTAGCGATAGGCGTGGTAATCGAGCTCGTGGCGCAGCTCGGCCGCGCGCGCTGCCGCCTGGGCATGGATGTCGGTCGGTGCGGCGGCATCCGCGCTCGCGGGCGTTTCGGTATCGATGTCCACGCCGTCACCAAACAGGCTCGATTGCTCCATAGCGGCACTCCTTCGCTCGATTTCAAACGGATACAAGAGTACCACCGGTCGCAACGGGGTCGAATAGCGGTCTCAAACCGCACCGAATCGGCAGCCGCCAGACCGGGGTGGACAGCTAGTTCAGATACGTATAATTCTGCGAGCCTGGTCGTGTTCAGACGTCATCATTCCAGCCAATTTGGCCGCCCCGGGGGCTGCACGACCGACTCGTTCCCCCCTTCTAGACTCCCATCCGAACCCCTTCCCCATCCCAAAACAGCTCAAAACGCATGCTGAACCGCCTCGGATTTATACGTATCTGAACTAACTGTCCAGGCTCACCCAGAATCGAGCAACTTCATATGCTCCTTTTTTAACTCAATTTATCGCAGTTAATATTTTATATTGTGTTTGCAATATATTTTGGTATTATCAACGTGAGGTGATTGAAATGAAGAATCAGTCCAAACGTTTCCTAACCATCCTCGTCCCCCTTGTCCTTATAGCAGCCGCTTTGCTCGGCTTTTTCTGGAAGGACATTCCCTTTTCGAAAGACCTTTCCTTGCGGGGCGAAGTCGTTGCTGTGTATCACCCTTCCGCCAGCGGGGCAAGCGAAGGCCGCTTCGTTATCGCAAGCGAGCAATTCCAATCCGCACCGCTGCACCTCAACTTCAAAATCGATTCAACCATCCCCATTAAGGATCAGGATGGTAAGAAGGCAGAAGTCGGAGCCATCAAAGAAGGTGTCTACGTTGACGTAACCTGCACCGTCAACACCAGCAGCGATCCCGATCCCACAAAGCTGCCCGCCCTCATAACGCCAACAGCCATCATGATTACGCAAAAGGAATAGCTCGATGTCAGAAAGGAGTTTAAAAAATAATCACCAGACAGTTAGGAGCCAATGATGAAAAAGGTTGCTTATTTACTCGCCGTCTGCCTTGTTGGGTTATCGTGCATGACCGCGCAGCCCGCCTTCGCAGCAGAAACCCATTCCTCTATCATTTCACCAGTTGCCGAAAGTCGTTCAATCTACACCGCCGAAACCACCCTCGCCTATTCGAACGGCGTCAGGCTCCATGTTACTTACACTGTTAACGATACCTATGGAACGATAACAGGCATCAAATCCATAAAGAACTGGACCTCCAATTCTCGAGTAAGCAACATCAGCTGGACTTATAGATACGGACTCAGCAACGGAAGCGTCGTCGTAACTGTTACTTACTATTACAACGGCAGTTGGCATTCTGAAGCAAGAACTATCTATGCTTAGGATTTTTTGGCTACGGCATTGCCGCAGCCTTTTTGGGGTTAATTATGGAAAGCTCAGATAAACGATGCTGTTTTAGCAATATGATGTTGCTCGCCACTTTGTCTGTCGCAGCAATCATGGCGGCCTTCTCAGCGTTCAGCGTTGCCAACGAGGCGCGGGAGGTGCTCTTTGCACCCACTCCCTTCTATATTAATGGTGAGTCCATTCCGAGCGCCGTCCTTACCGCACTTGCCATCCGCGATGTTCTGGCCCTGGCGCTCTCAATCGCATGCCTGATTGTCTACTTGAACTTCTGCTTTGACGTCGTCAGTACTCAGTCGATATTCACGCGAAAACAATGCCGGCGTTTTCTGGTTGTTGGGCTTCTGCTGCTCATTTCTTCAATTGTCTCGATTACCTTCGATAACCTGTGTGCCGTCCAGCTCCCCAACGACGTCAGTATTACTGCAATTGGTATCTTTGGTTTTAACGCTTGGACACTGGTTCTCGCTTTGTTTGCGCTATCCCTTTCGGCTATCTTTGAGTACGGGCGACTCTTGCAGTCGGACGTTGACGCCATTATTTAGAAGGAGGGCAGCATGCCAATCGTCATGAGACTCGATCGCGTCATGGCGGATCGCAAAATGTCCTCTCAAGAACTTGCCGACATTATCGGCATCTCGCCCGTTAACGTTTCGCGCATTAAAACGGGGCGGCTCAAGGGCATTCGCTTTTCGACGTTGACCGCGATGTGCGAGGCACTTCACTGCAAACCTGGCGACATCATTGACTGGATGTCAGACGAAGAGTACATCGAGGCATTTGGAAGCCTTCCCAGCGACGAAGACTAACCAAAATGATCCGTTTTCCTCCATCCCCAACGGATCGATGAGAAAAGAGGGGGCTGTCCCGCGTTGGCGGAACAGCCCCCTCTGGCATCGGTATGTGCGATACAGCTCGTTAGAAACCCTGACCGTAGCCTTGACCCTGGCCCTGCTGGCCCAACAGCTCCTCCAGATACTGGCGCAGCTGCTCGTCGGTAATACCGCCATTGCCGGTGTCGGTCGAACTGTCGTCCTGCTGCTGGTTCTGCAGCTCTTCATCGGAACCCAGCTCGACGGTGACCTTCTTCTCTTCCTTGCCGCGCATAAGCGAGATCTCGACCTTCTCGCCCACCTCGTGGCTGCGCAGCGCGATGATCAGGCCATCGGCGCTCGTGATCTCGTCGTCGCCCAGCTTGGTGATGACGTCGCCCTCCTGAATGCCGGCCTTGGCAGCAGGACCGTCCTCGAC
>CABUGR010000183.1 GCA_902491135.1 uncultured Collinsella sp.
ATCGGCGCCCGAAGAGCGTTCGGGTTGGTTGGAAGGCATCGGTCTTAAAAATCCGGATAACACGTCCGAGGGTGAGCTCCCTAAATCGTGGATGATTCGCAACGGCGTTCGCGTTCTGGTCAAGGGATGCGGCATGGACGATCAACGTCCCTTTAACGAGGCGGTTGCAACGGCTCTACATCGTCGCTTGCTGTCAGAGGGTGAGTTTGTTCCTTATGCGGTTGAGCGGATGTTCGATGGCCCTGTGTGTCTGTGCGACGACTTTCTTGACGGCCGCGAGGAATATGTTCCGGCTGTTTACGTTAAGAACGCCCTTGGCGGCCAGCGAGGAAACTCGACGTACGACCGGTACTGCCGCTTCCTTGGTAAGCATGGAGCAGACGAGGTTGCCGTGAGAAGGTCTATGTCGCAGATGATCGTTTGCGACGCCCTTTTGGCCAACAGCGATCGCCATTGGCGAAACTTCGGCATCATCCGCAATGTCGATACCTTGGAGATAAGGCATGCACCGCTGTTCGATAGCGGCAACTGTCTGTGGTATAACGTGCCAACTGCTGTGCTCGCAGCTGGGGAGTTTGGGTTTGCCGCTAAGCCGTTTGGACCCAATCCTTCCGTCCAACTGGCGCTTGCGGACTCGCTCGATTGGTTCGACTCATCGCGGCTCAACGGATTTGTTGATGAAGCGATAATGATTCTTTCGCAGAGCAAGTGGGCCACGGCGGAGGGTCGGCTCGAGTCCATTCGCCGCGGCCTGGAGCGTCGCGTTATCGAGGTGAATGCTGCTGTTGGAGTGCTTCGACACGTGCGGCGATAATCCCGCGGCTACCTGATGGCTGCCGTAACGGTGCCGCCGCCGAGGACGACGTCGCCGCGGTAGACGACGACAGCCTGGCCGGGGGCGATGGCTCGCTGCGGCTCGTCAAAAGTCAGCAGCATTTGCCCGTCTTCGCCGCGCGTAAGGGTCGCTGCCTGGTCTTTCTGACGGTAGCGGTGCTTGGCGCCCACGCGAATGCCGCCGGCATCGAGCCCTGCTTCCATGCGGTCGGCGGGGGCGCTCCAGATCCAGTCGTTGGCCGTGAGCGCTGTGGCCGTCAGGTCCTCGGTCTCGCCCAGGTGCACAGTGTTGTTGGCGGCATCGACGCCCGTTACGTACACGGGATGCGCCATCGCGACGCCCAGGCCCTTGCGCTGGCCGATGGTATAGCGCAACGCGCCGTTGTGACGTCCGACCACGCTGCCGTCGCGCCATACAATGTCGCCCGGTGCAGCGGCATGTCCGCAGCGGCGCTCGATATAGCCCGCGTAGTCGCCGTCCGCGATAAAGCAGATATCCTCGCTCTCGGCCTTCTTGGCGTTTATGAAGCCCTGCTCGGCGGCAATGCGGCGAACGTCGCGCTCCTTGTCCAGCCCGGCCAGCGGAAAGATCGTGCGCGCCAGGCGTTCCTGCGTAAGCGAATACAAAAAGTAACTCTGGTCCTTTTTGGGGTCTTCTCCGCGATGCAGCTGCCAGGTGCCGTCGGATGCCTGGCTTGTTTTGGCGTAATGGCCCGTGGCGATGTAGTCGCAGCCCATATCCAGCGCCGCATCGAGCAGCGCGCCAAACTTAATATGGCGGTTGCAGATGATGCACGGGTTGGGCGTCAACCCCTCCTGGTAGGCGGTCACGAAGCGCTCGATAACATTGCGGTCGAAGGTCTGCTGCAGATCGAGCACATGGTGGGGTATCCCCAGGCGCTCGGCGACGGCCTTTGCATCGGCGATGTCGCGGTCGACTTTGCTCATGCCCGTGACGGGATCGGGCGCGGGGCAGGTGAGGCGCATGGTGGCACCGACACATTCGTAGCCCTGGCTTTTGAGCAGGTACGCGGTCACGCTGGAATCGACGCCGCCGCTCATGGCGACGAGCACGCGCTTGTTGTGCATGGGGAGGTTCTCCTTGGTGGCATATGGCCAAAAAAGAAAAGCGGCGCGGGAGGCTGGTTCCGCGCCGCAGACATTGTAGCAAGTTCGGACGACTCGTGGGACACCCTGATGGGATGGGCTCAGACTGCCGGGAGAGAGGAGACCGGTTCGTCCTGGGCTCAACCTATGGGCGACGGGCCCTAGTCCTGGAAGAGTGCCGTGGACAGGTAGCGCTCACCGGTATCGGCGAGCAGCGCCACGATGGTCTTGCCCTCGTTCTCGGGGCGCTTGGCCAGCTGTAGCGCGGCCCACACGGCGGCGCCGGACGAAATGCCCACGAGCACGCCCTCCTTGTGGCCCACGGCGCGGCCGGTGGCAAAGGCGTCGTCGTTCTCGACGGGGATGATCTCGTCGTAGATCTGGGTGTCGAGGACGTCGGGCACAAAGCCGGCACCGATACCCTGAATCTTGTGCGGGCCGGCCTGGCCCTTAGAGAGCACCGGGGAGGTGGCGGGCTCGACGGCGACAACCTGAATCTCGGGGTTCTGCTCCTTGAGGAACTCACCCACGCCGGTCACGGTACCGCCGGTGCCGACGCCGGCGACGAAGATGTCGACCTTGCCGTCGGTGTCGTCCCAGATTTCGGGGCCGGTCGTGGCCTTGTGGATGGCGGGGTTGGCGGGGTTCACAAACTGGCCGGCGATGATGCTGTTGGGAGTCTCCTTCTGCAGCTCCTCGGCCTTGGCGATAGCGCCCTTCATGCCCTTGGAGCCGTCGGTGAGCACGAGCTGTGCGCCATATGCCTGCATAAGCTTGCGGCGCTCGACGGACATGGTCTCGGGCATGGTGATGATCACCTTATAGCCGCGAGCCGCCGCCACCGAGGCGATGCCGACGCCGGTATTGCCACTCGTGGGCTCGATGATGGTGTAGTCGCCGCCGCGCACGAGCTTGTCGGCCTTCTCGGCCTCGTCGATCATGTTCTTGGCGACGCGGTCTTTGACGGACCCGGCGGGGTTGAAGTATTCCAGCTTGACGAGCACGCGGGCCTTGAGGTCCTCATCGGCCTCAAAGTGAGCGAGCTCCAGAAGCGGAGTGTGGCCGATAAGCTGATCGATGGACGTGTAAACATTGCTCATGGTGAACCTCCAAAGTGTTCAAATGACTGGATACCGTGTGGTTTTACGGTGTGTGTGGCAGCGAAACCCACAAACCTTATGGGTTGTTCGTTTTGCTGTTGGCAAGCATAGTAGACAGTAAAGCCTAGTAACACAATAGGAAATAGAAGATTATTACGAGTCGATTAACCAGCTTGACGGGAATAGGTATTTTCAAAACCAATTTTTCGGCTAGAATTTCTACGAATTAAAAGACCGAAAGGCAGCTATATATATGTTGGTTTCCACAAAGGGCAGATATGCCCTGCGCGTTATGGTCGACCTGGCCGAGCACCAGGCGGCGGGCCGTATTCCCCTCAAAGAGATCGCCGCGCGTCAGGGGATTTCGGAGAAATATCTGGAGAACATTTTGGCCACGCTCGTCCGCGCCAATATGCTCTCGGGCATGCGCGGCAAAGGCGGCGGCTATGTGCTCACGCGCCCGCCCGAGCAGTACACGGTGGGCGAGATCTTGCGCCTGACCGAAGGCAGCCTGGCACCGGTCGCATGCCTGGAC
>CABUGR010000184.1 GCA_902491135.1 uncultured Collinsella sp.
CGGTGCAGACCATCGCATACTTCCAAGAAGCCTCGAGGGCCTGTTTGTTCTTGTAGATACCCACGAGGAACACGGTCGACAGCGTGGTGGCCTCGACCGCCACCCAGGTGAGGATGATGTTGTTGGACAGGCAGGCGAGCAGCATCGTGAAGACGAACAGGCTAAACAGCGCGTAGTACTGCTTGGTGCGCTCGGCCGGCATGGTCTTCTCCTCGATATCGATCTTGATATAGGAGATGGAGTACACGCCGGTGATGAACCCAATGATGCCTACCAGAAGGACGAAGATCGACGAGAGCGAATCGAGATGGAGCCACAGGCCCAAGGCGTCGATATTCTGCCCGCTCGAGAGCATGGTTCCCGCGGTGACGACCGAAAGGACGAGGGTCGCCGCGACGGAGATGGTGTTGAGCCCCGCGAAGACACTGTAGGACGTCGTCTTGGGGAGCGCAGCCATAATCAGGGAGAACACAAGGGGACAAGCGAGCAGGGCGACCGTCAGCATTGAAACATCCATGGCCTACCCCTTCAATTCGGTAAGGTCGTGGGAGTCGAGCGACTTGGTGTCGTTCCAGATCCTCACGACGACGGCGGACATGATGATGACGGCGAAAATGGCGTCGGTGGCGATGCCGATCTCGATGATCTCGGGGGCCGTGGGCGCGAGCAGGGCGAGCGTCACGTGGCTACCGTTCTCCATAAGGCAGTACCCGAAGATCTGCTTGAGGATGTTGCGCTGGGAGATGATGCACGTGAGGCCGACGAAGAAGTGCGCGAAGCTGATGGCGAGGGCCGGAGTAGCCACCTCAGCGGTGGGCAGGCTCAGGCGCGTGACCACCGCGAAGCAGATGGCCACCTCCAGACCGGTGAGGATGATGGTCCAGGCCGGCTTGATGGAGGAGGTCAGCGTGCTATCGGCAGGCGAACCCATCTTTTTGTAGGCACGGTTGAGAATGAACGGAACGAGGATCACCTTGGTGACGAAGGCCGACGCGGCCCACATGAGAAGCTCGGTGGCACCGGTGGTGAGGCCCAGGGTGAGCAGCACGCCCACCAGGACAACCGACTGGATCGCGTACCACTTAATGGCGGACGGGATGGTCTTCGAGACGACCACCATGGTGGAGGTCACGATCAGAAGACCGCCCAGGATATTGACTAACGAATAACCCATGTCCTACCTCCTAACCCATCCAACTAGAGGACAGAGGACCGGCGACGACGACCATGATCATGAGGACAACGAACACGAACGCCATGGCGCGCGGAAGGGGCTGGCCGGCGGCCACGGTCTCGCTCGGCTCACCGGGCAGGACCTTACCCATCCAACGCAGGAACCATGCGAAGGTGGCGACGGTCTCGACGACCATGACGCACACGAGGACGAAGATGACCGTGTTGGAAGCACCAACCGCGAAGCCACCGGAAATAATCTGGAACTTGGAGAAGAACGTGCTCATGGGGGGCACGCCGGCGATAGCGGTCGCGGCGACCGCGAAGCCCACGCCCGTGACCGGGTACTTCTTCATGAGGCCCTGGATCTTGGGCAACATACGGGTTCCCAGCGTGAAGCTGAGGGAGCCGGCGATGAGGAAGAACAGGGTCTTGGTGAACGCGTGGTTGAAGATGTGCTCGACGGCGCCGTTGAACGCCATCTGGTTTCCGAACACGGAGAGGCCCAGGCCGAAGAACACGTAGGCGAGCTGCGCGATCGTCGAGAAGGCGAGCAGGCGCTTCATATCCTTCTGGGGCAGGTACATGAGGAAGCCGAAGAGCATGGTCACGACGGCGTCGATGATGGCGACCCAACCGACGATCTCGGGGATATCGCCGGCACTCGCAAGAGCGCGGGCGAACACGCACACGCCGACCTTGACCATCGAGGCGCCATGCAGGTAGGCCGAAACAGGCGTCGGCGCCTCCATGGCCGAAGGCAGCCACATGTACATGGGGACCTGTGCGGACTTGGCCCAGGCCGCAAACAACACGAGCAAAAGGACGATAGCCTTGAGCTTGGCGTCGAGGCCGGCAATCGCGGTGATGGCGAAGGTGCCGGTGTGGGCAAACACGATGGCGGCACCCAGATACAGGCCGAGTGCACCGATATGCGTGATGATCAGAGCCTTCATGCCGGCCTTCTTGGCCGTGGGCGTCATGTAGTAGCTGATGAGGCCCCAGGAGCACACGCCGGTGATCTCGAAGAAAACGAGCTGGCCGACGATGGTGGAGCTGTAGGCGAGACCGGCCATGGCGCCGATGAACGTGGAGAAGTACACGTAGAAGCGGCGACGGGGCGCGTCGGGATGCTCCTTGTTCTTATCGCTCATGTACGGGAACGAATAGATGACGACGAGCAGGCCGATAGCGACGAACGCGGGTGCGAGCAGCGTGCTCATCCGGTCGAATATGAAGCCCATGACCAAGGTCTGGCCCATACTCGCCCAGGTTACATCGACCGCGTTCATGCCGTTTCCGGCAAACGTCGCGGCCAAGCCAACGGAAGCGACCGTGGCGATGCCGCCGGCAAAGGCGCAGATCCATTTAGCGTAGGGACGCGGCAGCATGACGATGAGCAGGGAGCCCAGCATGGGGACGGCGATCGCCACCATGGCAAAGAGGGACAAGCTCGATTCGATTGACATAGTTTCTCCCTTCTCCCTACACGCCTACGACGACGAAGACGAACGCGAGGACCGCGATGCCGACGACGGCCCAGGTCTGGTTACCGAGCACCTTGAAGCGCGAACGGGAAACGGAGTTCTCGAGCACGCCGCAGACAACGAAATCGACCAGGCACTTGACAAGGAAGACGACGGCGCCCACGAGAGCGGTGACGCCGATGGTCGCGGGCTCTCCCCAGGGGATGAAGATGGAGGTGAACCAAGCGACGACCACGACCTGCTTCATGCCCATGGCGAGCTTCATCATGGCCAGGGACGGGCCGGAGAGCTCGGCGAGCGGGCCCTCCTGGAGCTCCTGCTCGGCTTCGGCCTGATCGAACGGAAGCTTGCCGAGCTCCATATAGCAGGCGGCCGCGAAGGCGACGCCGGCGAGGATGACGGCGACGACGCTCGAGACGTTGCCCGTAACGATGTGCTGACCCATGGTCGCAATGTCCGTGGAGCCGCACACGATGGCGACGGTAAACAGCGCGATGAGCATGGACGGCTCGATGAGCACGCTCATGAGGAGCTCGCGGATACCGCCGAAGCCCGCGTAGGCGTTGGAGGAATCCACGCCGGACAGCGCGAAGAAGAAGCGGGACAGCGCGAGCGCGTACATGATGGTGATGGCGTCACCAAAGACGGGCATGGGGCTCTCGAGCGTGAACATGGGCAGGCCCATGGCGAGCATGAACGACACCGCGAGGAACAGCGGCGGCATGATGCGCAGCACGAAGCTCGAGTCGGAACTCACGGACTCGGGACGCGCCATGAGCTTCGCGAGGTCCCGGTAATCCTGAAGGATGGACGGACCGCGGCG
>CABUGR010000185.1 GCA_902491135.1 uncultured Collinsella sp.
CAGGAAGGCGGCGACCTCCAGAGAAGCGGGCTTGCGGCTCTCGAGGTTCTTCATCAGATACTTGAGCGTCAGGCCCGAGTCCAGAATGTCCTCGACGATCAGCACGTCGCGACCGCGGATGTCGATATCCAGGTCCTTAATGATACGCACGATACCCGAGGACTTCACACCGTCGCCGTAGCTCGAAACAGCCATGAAATCGATGTTGGTCGGCAGCTCGATCTTACGCATCAGGTCGCCCATAAAGACCACGGCGCCGCGCAGGACCGCAATCAGCACCAGATCCTTACCCGCGTAGTCGCGACGATACCGTCGATATCCTCCTGCGTAAACAGAACCTTCTCGATATCCGGATGTTGAGAAGCCATGACAACCCTTTCTTGTGCTTATCGCCCACACACCGCCGTATGGACGCGAACTACACATTCTAGCAGCGCACGGGGTAAATTTACCAGCCCGTGCGCCATCAGCGCGGGAATACCGTCAACGTCGCACAGAATAGCAGGCGTGGGACGCTATTCCGCATCGACCACGCGGAGCAGATATGCCACGCGCGTTGCGGCCGTGCACTTAAAACGCTCGTCCGCGCGAACTCCGGCGACCCACACCACGGCACCCCCCGGCGCCGTCCTCACCATGGACACGCCGGCGCGCTCGGAAACGGGAATGCGAGCCTCACCTAGCAAATCGGATACTTTCTTGCTTCGGCCACTCATCCCTAACGGGCACATCACGTCTCCCGGCGCGGGACCGTCCACCCACAGGCGCGCCAATCGCGCCTCGGCAGGGATCTCGCCACGCGAGCCCGCCAGGATCCGCTCACTATCGCTGTCGGCAAAACCCAGGGCAGCCGCGTCTACCAAAGCTGTCACTTCCCCGGCAGCCGCAAGCTCACGGGCGCGGCGCACGATATCGCATCCCGGCTCAACAGCCATCGGTTCTGTGACCAGCATACGTCCCCCGCCCAACGGCAAACGACCGGGTACGGTAACCCAGCCCGCGACCAGGCCCTCGCGAGCCGCCGGCGCCTTAAACGCCAGCATGCCAAACTCAATGCGTGCGTCAATCCCCGCCGGAAGCGTGACCGAGCCGGTGCCCTCGGCAACGCAGGAAAGGACTCGCTCCACATGTCGCATCTCGGGACGAGCGTCCGGATCGATGCGCTTAATCGCCAGTCGCACGATGCGCCGCGCGATTACCACCTCGGCCGCAGCCAGGCGCCTGGCATCGAGCACCAGCGCACCCGCTGCCTCTTTGCGCAAACAGCTTCGAAACGCCTGTGCCGAAAGCTGGGATAGAAACGCATCTTCATCACCCAAGATCTCACAGGCGGCGCCAATCGTCTTGCAGACGCTCGCGTTGCGCTGCGCCACCACCGGCATCACTCGATGGCGCACGTAGTTTCGCAGATACGAGATATCCTCATTGCTCTCGTCTTCACGCCACGGCTGACCATGTACCTGTAGATAGCCCACGAGCTCGCCGTGAGTTAGGTCGAGCAAGGGACGCACCACGATATTCCTCCGGCGAGGAATGCTCGATAGGCCAGCGGGCCCCGAACCCTTAATCGCGTTCATCAAAAACGTTTCCGCGCGATCCGAAGACGTGTGCGCGGTGCAGATACGAGCCGCCGTTCGCGGTGCCCCCGTCTGGGCGCAGAGCTCGCGAACATACCTCCGCGCCGCGGCATAGCGCACCTCGCGGGCCGCGGCCTCAATATTGCCCGACTCCCCATCAAAATAAGCGTGCTCCACACACAGCGGTAAACCATATTGCGCGCAGAGCTCACGCACAAAGGCCTCGTCGCCATCGGACGCCTTGCCGCGCAGATGATGGTTTACATGCAGCACATGCAGGCGCTCGCGAGCAATGGGGGCGACACCGCGTCCGTCTTGGATATCCAGCTTTGATGTGCACGCCATAAGAAGCAGTGCCGTCGAGTCCGCGCCGCCTGATACCATGAGCACGACAGGAGCAGCCTGCTGCCTCGTCCGGGTCTCATCGACTGCCCCAGGCACGGCATGGTGTCCGTAATGCTGTGATACCGTTGGCATTCGCTTCCTCCTTTATTCGTCCGCACCCATTGTATCCTTTGGAATCTTATGTCTCGTCTGCACCTTCATATCCTCGGCAGTGGCTCTAAAGGCAACTGCGCACTCATCGAGGCCCCGCAGGGGCTCATTATGGTCGATGACGGACTGTCTCGCCGCGAGACATTAAAGCGCATGGCAGAACTGAGGCTCTCGGCAGACAACGTCTCGGCTCTTCTCATTACTCATGAGCATAGCGATCACATCAAGGGCCTCGATGTCTGGTGCAAGCACTGGCACGGCCCCCTCTTTGCCAGCAGGGGCACTCTTTCGAGCAAAGAAAATCTTTCGCATCTGCCTGTCGAGGAATTCGATCCCGGTGACACCCTATCCATTGCCGGCATCCACGTGCAAACCTACTCAACGTCACACGATGTCATCAATCCAGTCGGCTATCGATTCGACACCCTCGATGATTCCATCGGCTTTGCCACCGACACCGGAGAGCTATCGAGCCAAGCCATGAACACCCTCAAAGATTGTCGAGTCCTCGCACTCGAAAGCAACCACGATGTGACCATGCTGCGCGAGGGAGAATATCCCCGCTTTCTTCAGGAGCGCATCCTGTCTGAAAGGGGACACCTCTCCAATGGCCAAGCCGCCGAAGCCGCGCGCGAACTTGTTACCGATCGCACCGAACAGCTCATTGCCATGCATATCAGCCAAGATAACAATCGTCCGAGCCTTACCGTCAAAAGCTATGCCAAAGCTCTGGCCGCAACCCTGGATGACGAGGTCGGCAGCTCCGCAACCCTTCTCCAAGGATCGCGAAAACTCTCGATACGCCCTGCGAGTCAGTATCAACCGGCAACCATTCAATAGACTGTCCTAAACAACAAAAGGGGCCGGGAATCGCTTCCCAGCCCCTTTTGTTGTCTTTTAATAGCGAAGAACACCAACGAAGTTATTCGATGGAGATCTTCGTAACGTTCTTCTTCTCGACGATCTTGGGAACCGTAACGGTCAGGATGCCGTCAGCGTACTTAGCCGAGAGGCCCTCGCTCGAAGCGTCCTTAAGATACACGCCACGCGTCGCGCTGTACGAGCTGAACTCCTTCTGCAGGAAGTTCTTGCCCTCGTTCTCCTCGTCTTCCTCGACATTCACGCTAATGGACAGACGGCCCTCGTTAAGCTCGACATCGATATCGTCCTTGGCGACGCCGGTCAGATAAGCCTTGACCTCATAGCCATCGCCCTTATCCTCAACGTCAACGGGGAACGCCTTAGAGGCAATCGAGCTGTTCGCTAGGTCGCTCATATCATCAAACAGATCGAACAGCGAGCTTGCAGAGGGACGAACGCCAAAAACCGAACGATAAGGAACCATGCTTGCCATAATGAATCACTCCTTTACGATGCCGGGCCTCTCCACTTGATAGAGAGGT
>CABUGR010000186.1 GCA_902491135.1 uncultured Collinsella sp.
CACGCCTGCGCTGGTTCCCGGTTCGACCGGGCCGCGCGGCAAGGAGATATATTGCCAGACCGGAGGGGCGCCGCGGGCGGGAATTCCACTCTTCACAAGTCCTACACAATACATCGCTTCCTATATAAGTCATAGAAAGGCTGGTGCAGAAATACTGCACGTATCAGATGATGACCCTTCGGTTAAGAGATATATAAAGATCGGTCACCTGTAAGTGTTTATCTACCCGCGCTTTTAGCAATGTAAACCAGCGCTTTCGATAAAAAAGGGGAGCGCCGCGCACAACGCGACACTCCCCTAGCGATTCAAGAGAATCTATTAGGCCTCGAGAGCCTTCTTGGCAATGGTAGCCAGCTCGTTGAAGGACTCGATGTCCTCGTAAGCCATCTGAGCCAGGACCTTGCGGTCGAGCTCGATGCCGGCAACCTTCAGGCCGTGCATGAACTGAGAGTAAGAGATGTCGTTCAGACGAGCAGCAGCGTTGATACGAGTGATCCAGAGAGAACGGATCTCGCGCTTCTTGTTGCGGCGATCACGATACTGATACTGCAGGGAGTGCTGGACCTGCTCTTTAGCATGCTTGTAAGTACGCGAAGCGGCACCGTAGTAACCCTTCGCACGGTGCATAACGGTACGGCGCTTCTTCTTGGCGGCAACAGCGCGCTTAATACGTGCCATGTTCTATCAACTCCTAGACGGTAAAACGAAAAAACGAACTTAGGCGAGACGCGACTTGATGACCTTGCGGTCGGCAGCGGCGATCTCGGTCTCCTGACGGAAGCCACGCTTACGCTTGGTGGACTTCTTGCTCAGGATGTGGCTCTTGAAAGCCTTGGCGCGCATAAGCTTGCCGGTACCAGTCTTGCGGAAACGCTTCTTGGTGCCGCTGTGGGACTTCATCTTAGGCATGAAATACTCCTTAATCGGTTACAGAACACTAGTTACTTGGTATCGCTTGCCGCTTTATCCTCATCGAAGGCGCCCTTAATCGGGGCGAGCAGCATAAGCATGTTACGGCCTTCCATCTTAGGCTTGGACTCGACCGTAGCGTAAGGCTTGAGATCCTCGGCGAGACGCTCGAGAACGTTAAGGCCCTGCTCCGGGTGAGCCATCTCACGGCCGCGGAACATGATGGTGATCTTAACGCGCGCGCCCTTCTTGAGGAAACGCAGAACGTGGCCCTTCTTGGTCTCGTAGTCGCCAACGTCGATCTTGGGTCGGAACTTCATTTCCTTGACCTCGACCTTGGACTGCTTCTTACGAGCAGCCTTGGCCTTCATGGCCTGCTGGTACTTGAACTTACCGTAGTCCATGACCTTGCAGACCGGCGGCTCCGCGTTGGGAGCGATCTCGACCAGGTCGAGACCCTGATCGTCGGCGACGCGCTGGGCATCGCGAATGGCGAACAGGCCGAGCTGAGAGCCATCGACGCCAATCAAACGGCACGACGATGCAGTGATCTCGTCGTTGATGCGAGTGTCATCAGACTTAGCTATTTTCCCTACCTCCATTCATAAAAAAATAACCCGGCGCTTCTCAGCAACCAGGTCGTACACATAGACTTCCTCGATTTGAGGAAGGGAATCTAAGTTGTATGACCAGTCAGCTGCTCATTGGCGCCAAAAGGTGGGAACCCTCGGGTTCCTCTTTAGGGCATTGCGGGAACAACGCCTTGCGAATAATAACACGTACAGCGCGTTATCACATTACGTACACGAAAAAGGGGCCTTGACCCCCTTGAACGCTCGCTTGCATGTATGGTGCCCGAGGCGAGACTCGAAAGGCCTTCGCTTCGCGAAGCCCCGGGGTTCGGACGCGTGGCGCCCTCGCCACGCTCCGCTACAAACAGGCCACAGGCCTGTTTGCTTAACGCTCCGCGCGCTCACGCGAGTTCGGCACGAAAAAGGGGGCCTTGACCCCCTTGAACGCTCACTTGCATGTATGGTGCCCGAGGCGAGACTCGAACTCGCACGTTGTTGCCAACGGTGGATTTTGAGTCCACTGCGTCTGCCAATTCCGCCACTCGGGCACGCAATGCGTGAGTTAGTTTATCACAGCTTTCTACCGATTAGTCCGAAAATGGAACTTCGAGCATTTCGATGAGTTCGACCGTGCGTAGCATCTCGCGCTGACGGCATCCGCGACCGTCGACCGAAGCCTCACCCATCTGGTTATCGTAAGGGTCCTCGCGCATGCCGTCGAAAGAGGGCTCAAACTCTGCCTGGAATCGATTGTTGGCCACCATACGCCATGGGTCGAGATTGCCAAAGTAGTGACGGCGGCGCCACTCCTCCCCCATCCTGTGAGCAGAAGATCCAAATGACACGTCGGCGTTGAGCCAACCGGTCTGCGGCGTATAGAACTCTGCCCAGTCGTGCGACCCCACCGAATCGGGCGCAACGTACAGGCCGCTCTGCCAACGGGCAGGCACGCCCGCGATACGGCACATGGTGATAAACGTGAGCGCCATAACGCCGCAATCGCCGCGGAGCGAATGCGCGCAGTCATCGGCAATAGATCCCAAAAGCAAGTACGGCGGCTGATAGCGATAGTCGATATGCTGCGTCAGATAATCATAGATAGCACGAGCGCGATCGAGCGGATCCTCGAGTCCGTCAACAACACCGGCCGTCAGCTGCTGCAGATACGGCGTGAATGCAATGTGCGGACGGTCCTCGGAAATATCCTCGGGCAGAGGCGCGTCCATACGCGGATGAACCGGAAGTGTGCCACCGTAGACATCACAATAAGCAGCATCGATGTGATAACGATAAGTCACCGAGAATGAGCGCTCACTCGAAGAAGACCACGAGGCGGTACGCGCCGAAGCGTTCGCGGGAGCAACAGCACCCTCCGGCGTCATGTCGAGAATCTCGACCCGAGACTGCTGACGGCAGGCAGCCGCGACGGGAAGCCAAGCGCAAACGGTCTCCCCCTCCAGAGCGCCGGGGACAGACACGGACGCTTTAAGCGTAATGACGCGAGCCAATCCGTTTTGTGACTCCATCTCCTTGAGCATCTCGTCGCGCAGTGCTATTCCGTCCGTAGAATCGGGACGCATGCCGGGGACCTCTTTGGGATATACGCGAAGCGAATCGAGGAAGTTGTCGAGAACGAACAGCTCGCCATCGATAAAGCGCCAGTCAATACGCTTACGGTCAATCAGATCGTCAAACTGCTCCTCGGTAAACTCAGGCCACTCCTCGCGAATCATCGCAATAGCTCGATCGCGCGACACCGAAAAATGAAGCGGCGTCTCAAGCATGCGATACCGCTCGGCACGAACGCAGGCAGCAAGCGAGGGATCGGGATCTTGGGCAAGTAGGCGGTCGCAAGCCTCAATAGCCTGCGAAAGATACCCCGCGTCCTTTAAACGCAGAATCTCGGGTGGCAAGCCAACATCTAGAAAACGGAAGTCATCATTGCAAACATCAACAGAGCAACCAACAGGACCCTCGTCAATAA
>CABUGR010000187.1 GCA_902491135.1 uncultured Collinsella sp.
TAAAGATAGTCATTGGGGACGTTCTTGAACGACTAGTCATTCAAGAACGTCCCCAATGACTACCCACAGAATGAGCGTGGCTGACAGCCGGGCGGCACCGGTCCGCGTGGCGGCGTATAATCGGCGGCAGATGACTTGAACGTTAGGAAACCATGACCGATAGCATGCAGCAGATGGCGCTCGACACGCTCGGCGCCTATTTTGGCTACACCTCGTTTCGCCCGGGACAGGACCGCATGGTCGATGCGATCCTTGCCGGTCGTGATGCGCTGGGTGTTATGCCCACGGGCGCCGGCAAGTCCATTTGCTACCAGGTGCCCGCGCTCATGCTGCCCGGCATCACCTTTGTGGTGAGTCCGCTGCTGTCGCTTATGGAGGACCAGACCCGTGCGTTGCTCGCGGCGGGTGCGCGACCCAGCTATCTCAACTCCAGCCTTACTCCGGCCCAGCAAAACACCGTGCTCAAGCGGGCGCGCGAGGGCCGCTACCAGCTTATGTATGTGGCGCCCGAGCGCTTGCTCGAGCCGCGTTTTTTGGCCTTTGCGCAGGAGGCTGCGGGTTCCGCCGGCATTGGCGCGCCGCTCGTGGCCATTGACGAGGCCCACTGCGTGAGCCAATGGGGCCAGGATTTCCGTCCCGCTTACCTGCAGATTCGCGAGTTTATCGATTCCCTGCCGCAGCGCCCCATCGTGGCGGCCTTTACCGCTACGGCGACCGAGCGTGTGCGCGCGGACATTCAGCAGATGCTTGGCCTGCAAAACCCCGCGACGGTAGTGACGGGCTTCGATCGCAAGAACCTCTACTTTGGTTGCGAGGAGATGGGCGACAAGGCCAAGACTGCCTGGGTGCGCGACTACGTGATCGCGCATTCGAGCGAGAGCGGCATCGTGTATTGTTCGACCCGCAAGACAGTTGATGCGCTGGCGGGCGAGCTTGCCGAGGCACTGGGCCCCAGCGGCATTCGCGTTGGCCGCTACCATGCCGGCATGGGCAACGATGCCCGTCGCCAAAGCCAGCGCGCCTTTATCGACGACGATATCCAGGTGATGGTTGCCACCAACGCCTTTGGCATGGGCATCGACAAGCCCAACGTGCGCTACGTGATCCACAACAACGTGCCCGAGAGCATCGAAGCCTACTACCAGGAGGCGGGCCGCGCCGGCCGCGATGGCGACCCGGCCAGCTGCTACTTGCTGTGGAACGGCAACGATTTTCGCATGCGCCGCTTTCTGATCGACCGCGGCGATGCTGCCGATGAGGCGCTTGACGAAGAGCAGCGCGCGTGGGCGCTTCAGAACCGTTATCGCCTGCTCAGCCAGATGGAGGGCTACTGCAATACCACCGGCTGTCTGCGCGAATACATGCTGCGCTACTTTGGCGACGAGGCCGCGGCCGAGCATGCGGCTGCGGCCGGTGCGGGCAGCGCCGCCACGGACGATGCCGAGGGCTGCGGCAACTGCAGCAACTGCCTTACGCAGTTCGAGGCCGAGGACGTCACCGATATGGCCCGCGCTGCCGTGCGCTATGTGGCCACGCGTCCCATGCGCTTTGGCAAGTCGCTGATCGCCGACGTGCTCCACGGCGGCAACACCGAGCGCATTCGCCAGATGCATCTGGACGAGGACCGCGGCTACGGTGAGCTGTCGAGCGAATCGGTCGGGCGCATCAAGGACATCATCGGGCAGCTGTGCGGTCGCGGTTATTTGGCCACCTCGCAGGGGCAGTACCCGGTCGTGGGACTGGGTCCGCGTGCCGGCGAGGTCGAGGACGAGGCGTTCGCCTTTACCGTTAAGCGCCGCGCGTCCAAGCGCAAGGCCTCGGCCCGCGCCCGCCGCGCCGTCGATCTGCTGCGCGAGGAGGCCGAGCTGGACCAGCACCCGCGCGTTGGCGACGATGCCGAGCTGTTCGAGCGCCTGCGTGCTCTCCGCAAGGAGATCTCGACCGAGCTGGAGATGGCGCCGTATATGGTCTTTTCCGACAAGGCCCTGCGCGGCCTGTGCCGCCTGCGTCCGCAGACGCGCGAGGAGCTGATCCAGGTCAACGGCATTGGCGAGAAAAAAGCCGACGCCTTTGGCGAGCAGTTTATGGCGGCGATTGAAGAATTTGAGTCCGAGCATGCACGGAATGGAGCATAACGATGGTATCCGATGATAAAACCGAGCGCACTGAGGTGTCCGCTGTGCCGCTGTACCAGCAGGTTATGGACGACCTAAAGGGCGAGATCGCGCGTGGCGTGTACGCATCCGGCTCGCGCATTCCTTCCGAGATGGAGCTCGCGAAGTACTACGGCGTGGGACGCATCACCGTGCGCCGCGCCATCGAGGAGCTGTCGCGCGCGGGGTATCTCAACCGCCAGCAGGGGAGGGGCACGTTCGTGTGCGCGCCCAAGCTCAAGCGCAAGATTGTCCAGAAGGGTGATGTTCAGAGCTTTTCCGAGGGTTGCGCTGCCAACGACATGGTGCCGGGTGCGCGCCTGGTATCGCGCACGGTGGTTGCGGCGACGCGCGAGGACGCGGCGTTCTTTGGCGTAGAGCCCGGCTGCGAGCTTATCGTGGTCGAGCGCGTGCGCACGGCCGACGGCATCCCCGTCATGCTCGAGAACAACGCCTTTGTGCTGGCTGACCATCCCTATCTGCAGACACTTGCCGATAAGGACCTCACCGATAACTCGATCTTTGCGCTCGTTGCCGAGCATTCGGGCCGCGCGCCGCTCAAGTCCGACCCTTGCACCGTGGAGATTGCGCTTGCCGATGCTCAGGCGGCCCCGCTGTGGGGGGTGCCGGTCGGCGAGCCGCTCTTCTATATGGAGGCGTACTTTACCGATGCGGACGAGCGGCCCTTGCTGCTCGGACGCCAAAAGATCGTGGGCTCGCGCTACGTGTTCGACATCTAACGTCCATAGATAGAACAACATAGAACAAGTTTGGTGAAATGACTTCACGAGCGTCGTCGTGCGTGCTATAAATAGGACAACATAGAACGACCGCAGGTACGAGCTGTCGTCGTTCAAAACCGCCACACAAGGAGGAGCATCACCGTGAACGCACGCGATCTGGTTCAGGAAATTATCGAGCGCAAGGGCAAGATTGAGAACGTCTTTTGGATCGCCTGCGGCGGTTCGATGATCGACCTGATGCCGGCCAACGAGCTGCTCAAGCGCGAGGCCACCACGTTTGCCTCGACGGTCTACACGGCGCGCGAGTTTTGCCTGATGGCTCCCAAGAGCCTAGGGCCGAAGTCTCTCGTTATTGCATGCAGCCACAGCGGCAACACGCAGGAGGTCGTCGACGGCTGCGAGATGGCGTTGGCCGCCGGTGCCGAGGTCGTTGCCCTCACCGACTGCGAGGGCTCCAAAATCGACAACGGTAAGTGGACCACCTGGGTCTACCCCTGGGGCGAGGGCGTGCCGCAGGCCGAGGTGCCTCAGGGCATCGGCGCTCTGATCGCCGCCGAGCTGCTCG
>CABUGR010000188.1 GCA_902491135.1 uncultured Collinsella sp.
CTGGATGACTGGAACTGAATATGCCCGTCTCCAAGGTGCTGACTCATGTCAGTTTAGCGGCTTCTCGGATGCTCAGATTCGCTACGCATTCGGCGATGCAGTTGCCGTGCCAGTTGTCACTTGGCTTATAAAAAATGCAGTCAAACCCGCGCTTATGTCTTCAAGGAACGGAGTGAACAATAATGGAAATGACCAATTGCTCCTTGAGCGAGCCCGATAAAGGTATCTTGGATGCCATTGAACTCTGGTACGAATCCAAGCGCAACAAGCGAGGCAATGTCAACCGTAACGTTATGGCGGTTGGCATAGGCATAAGCGAGCTGCTGCAAAACCGTTTTCCGCTCACCGACGATTATGTGCAATCGGACAAGGGGAGCCAAGTACGAGGCCTAAGTGGAGCATGCATCAAAACAGTTTTAGCCAGACATGGGGAAACGCGTGCCTTCGCGTCAGAGGGCGGCAGAACCTCACGCGGCACACTCCCGATGGCGCTTGAGCTTGCCACAATTATCAACTCTGCCCTACCCAGTGACATTTGCGAAGACACTCGTCTTGAAGCTGCGAATGCAATCGCCAATTTCTTCGTCGAGCGAATCCAGGTCGATTTCTTTAACCGGCAGAGAATCAAAGTCGAAATCGATCTTCAAAAACCAATTTCTGTCATTGTCGATGATATCCTAGCCGAAGCAAGCCTACGGTCCGATAAGCCAACGGGTACCGTCGCACAGCACCTGGTAGGTGCAAAACTTGAGATGTTATTTCCAACCATAGAAATCGGAAAGGACAACTCAAACGCCGCCGACCAGCAGACAGACCGTTCTGGCGATTTCCAAATCAATGATGCTGCATTTCATGTGACTGTATCGCCAATGGCCAAATTGACCGATCGATGCCGAGATGACATTCGAAATGGCATTCGGCCCATCGTCGTTGTCCCCCACGATAAAGTTTCCTTCGCTTACGGACTGTTCGAAAGTGAGGGACTCGGCAATCGCGTACAGGTTATCGCGCTCGAATCGTTTATCGGCATCAATATTGAAGAGTTATCGTTCTACAAGCGAGGCCTAATTCGATTAAATGTCGCACGGCTTCTTGCCCACTACAACAAGCGAATCGAAGATATCGAGCCCGACAAATCTCTTCAAATAGACGAAATGGATGCACATGGCGAATAGCTCAAACATACTTATCACTCATGATTCTGACGGCACTGCATTGGCGGCACCCGTTGATGCCGCACGTCGCAACGGTGCCACGTACAAGACGCGCACGATCGACGATCTGCGCATTAAGGACGATCGCCTGCGTGCGGCCATCGAGGGCACGGGACACCTGCTGTTCGACGGCGGCATGGGCACCATGTTGCAGGCCGCTGGCATGAAGGCGGGCGCCCTGCCCGAGCTGCTCAACTTTGAGGAACCCCAGGTTATCACCGATATCCAACGTCAATATGTCGAGGCCGGCTGCGACGTGATCACCGCCAACACCTTTGGCGCCAACGCCCACAAGCTCGACGGTGCCGCCACCGTGGCAGACGTCTTTGCCGCGGCCGTCGCCTGTGCCCGCGAGGCCGGCGCCCGCTACGTCGCCGGTGACATCGGCCCCATCGGCGCGCTGCTTCGCCCCTTGGGTACCCTCAGCTTCGACGAGGCCTACAACCTCTTTGCCGAGGAAGTGCGTGCCGGCGTCGATGCGGGCGTGGACCTCTTTATTATCGAGACCATGACTGACCTTGCCGAGATCAAGGCGGCGGTCCTCGCCTGCCGCGAGAACTCCGACCTGCCCGTCTTTGCCACCATGACCTTTGAGGAAGACGGTCGCACCTTCCTGGGCACGAGTCCCGAGGTTGCCGCCATCACGCTCGATGCCATTGGCGCCGACGTTTTGGGCATCAACTGCAGCCAAGGACCGGCCGAGCTCCGAGGACTCGCCGCGCGTATGCTCACCGTTACCGACAAGCCCATTATGGTGCAAGCCAACGCGGGACTGCCCCACGTGGACGATGACGGCAATACCGTCTTTGATATCCAGGCCCCCGAATACGCCGAAGCCGTCGCCGGCATGATCGCCGACGGCGTGAGCGTCGTGGGCGGCTGCTGCGGCACCACGCCGGCGCACATGGCGGCCTTGCGCACGCTTATCGATAACCACACGCCCAGCCCGCGCCGCCGCAAGCCCAGCATGTCGGTCACGAGCGCCCAAACGGTCGTGGACCTTCCCTGCGACGGCCACAAGATCGCCGTCATCGGCGAGCGCATCAACCCCACCGGCAAAAAGCGCCTGCAGCAGGCCCTGCGCGACGGCGACCTGGACTACGTCGTGAGCCAGGGTATCAGCCAGCAGGAACAGGGCGCCGACATCCTGGACGTTAACGTGGGCCTGCCCGAGATCGACGAGGTCAAGATCATCCAACAGGCCACCGAGCAGCTCCAGGGCTCCACGTTGCTGCCGCTGCAGATCGACTCCACCGACCCCGCAGCCGTCGAGGCCGCCGTGCGCCGCTACGCCGGCAAGCCCATCATCAACTCGGTCAATGGCAAGCAGCAGATCATGGATGAGATCTTTCCGCTGGTCGCCCACTACGGCACCAACGTTGTCGGCCTTACGCTCGACGAAGGCGGCATCCCCGATACCGCCGAGGCTCGCTTCGCCATCGCCGAGCACATCGTGGCCGAGGCTGCCCGTTACGGCATCGGCCCGGACCGCATCCTCATCGACTGCCTGGTCATGACCGCCTCGACCAATCAACGCCAGGCCGAGCAGATCCTGCGCGCCATGTCCCTGTGCAAGGAGCGTCTGGGCGTCAAGTGCGCGCTCGGCGTGTCGAACATCAGCTTTGGCCTGCCTGCCCGCCCGCTGCTGGGCTCGGTCTTTTTGGCCGCCGCTTTTGGCGCGGGTCTGGACGCCCCCATCATGAACCCGGGCTCCAAGCGCTTTATGGATACCGTCTACAGCTATCGCGTCCTGAGCGTTGAGGACGAGGGCTCGACCGGATACATCGAGCGCTACGACGACTGGACCGATCCGTACAAGATCGCCGCAAACCCGGCAGCAGCTCAGGCCGCATCGAGTGATGCCGCGCCTGCCGCGGGCACCGCCGGCGCCGACGGCAACGACGACCCGATTCGTCGCATGGTCGTCTCGGGCCGCAAAGGCGAGATCGCTGCCGAGACCGAGCGTCTGCTGGCAGACCACGACGCCATGGACCTCATCAACAATCACTTTATCCCCGCCCTCGACGAGGTTGGCGTCCTCTTTGACCGGGGAAAGTTCTTCTTGCCGCAGCTCATGGCCTCGGCCGAGGCCGCGCGCGTGGGCTTCGACACCATCAAGCGCCTGATGCCCGCCGGCGAGATCGCCGACAAGGGCAAAATCTGCGTGGCCACCGTCAAGGGCGACATCCACGATATTGGCAAGAACATCGTCAAGATGCTGCTCGACAACTACGGCTACACCGTC
>CABUGR010000189.1 GCA_902491135.1 uncultured Collinsella sp.
TGACCTTGTCATCGGGGGTCGTTTTCGTTGGGTCGAACACCCGGGGCGAATCCGCGCCGGCAGCGTTAAAGGCCGAGATGTTACTGCCGATGGCATCCATGTAGCGCATGCCCGTATAGCCGACCAGGCAGTTTGTTAGCACGCACGCCGCACACGTGAGCAGTGCCGTCATAATCGTTATGCGCCATTGCAGCGAAAGCCTTTTCATTCGCTATCCTCCATAACGTAGCCCTCTCCAATCCGATTGCGAATCGGGTCGTATCCCAAAGCGCTGCGCAACTTTTTTCGGAGCGACGACATGTGAACGCGGGCTGCGTTGCTAAAACAGTTCACGGTGCTATCCCAAACGTGCTCGATAAGCTCCTCTTGACTTACCGGACGCCCCTGATTAAGCATCAGGTATTCCAAGATTCCCGTTTCCTTGCGCGTAAGAGATAAAGCCTCGCTGTCCACGGAAGCGATGCGCGCCTTGGTGTCAAAGCGGAGCTTTCCGCAGGTTAAGACTATGTCGCTTTGTGTAAAGCGTCTGAGGGTAAGGCTGCGAATCCTTGCCGCAAGCTCGTCCAGATGAAACGGCTTGGTGAGGTAATCGTTGGCGCCGGCATCGAGTCCGGCGACTTTGTCGGATACTTCGCCACGTGCGGACAGAATCAGTACCTTAGTCTCGCAGTCAGTTTTCCTAAGTTCCCTGAGTACGGTCATGCCGTCGATGCGGGGAAGGTTGAGGTCGAGTACCACGAGGTCGAAGGCCTCAACATTCAGTAGGTCGAGCGCCTCCTGTCCGTCGTGACAGCAGTCGACGCTGTACGCCAAGTTTCGCAAGCTGCGCACGATTGCGTCACACAGCGCCCGCTCATCCTCGACGATCAAAATACGCATAACAGTCTCCTTGCACATTTCAAATCGCGCTTAACACGGATTTTATAGCCGATATGGTCCAATGGTCGCGTAACGAAAGGAGTGGTCAGGTTGTTCAAAGCGGTAAAACCCGTGGTACAGGTCGTTTTGTTGATCGTCGGAATTGCCATGGTGTGCTTTGGCGTTATGCGTGGCGAGGCGGATGCCGTGCTGGCCAAAGCGATTAGGCTGTGCTTGGAGTGTATCGGAATTGGATAAAAGAGAAAACACTGCGTCGCATGTTTTGGCTCGATTTCGCGGATTCATTCAGGCGGCGGCGACGCTCGTCACCAACATTCACCTGCCGAACTTTGCCAAAGGCGGTATCTATCAGGGCGCGGGAAAAACAGTCTGCGTACCTGGACTTAATTGCTATTCGTGCCCCGCGGCATCGGGTGCGTGTCCCATCGGGTCGTTCCAGTCGGTGGTAGGTTCATCCAAGTTCAACTTTTCTTACTACGTCACCGGTACGCTCATTTTGCTCGGCGTGCTGCTGGGACGCTTTGTATGCGGCTTTCTGTGCCCGTTTGGCTGGCTACAAGAGCTGCTTCACAAGATTCCCGGCAAAAAGTTCTCCACGAAAAAGCTTAAGCCGCTCACGTACATCAAGTACGTCGTGCTGCTGTTTGCCGTGGTATTGCTGCCTGTGCTGGTGGTCAACGATCTGGGGATGGGCGACCCGTTCTTTTGCAAGTACATCTGTCCACAGGGTGTGCTCGAGGGCGCCATTCCGCTGGCCATTGCCAACGCCGGCATTCGATCTGCGCTGGGGCAGCTCTTTACCTGGAAACTTGCCGTTCTCATTGCCGTGGTAGTGCTGAGCGTTTTGTTCTATCGCCCCTTCTGCAAATGGATTTGCCCGCTCGGCGCATTCTATGCGCTTATGAATAGGGTGTCCCTACTGGGGATTCGGGTTGACGCATGCAAATGTGTCTCGTGCGGCAAGTGCTCAAAGGTTTGTCAGATGGACGTTGATGTGGTCCGCGCACCCAATCATGCCGAATGCATCCGGTGCGGAAAGTGCATCGGGGCCTGTCCCGTCGATGCCATTAGCTATCGCTATGGCCTGGATGTGTCGGCGGAAAAGCTCCCCTTGACCGCCGATAAAAAGTAAACAAGCTTCGACAAAACGGAGGAACGACTATGAAGCTTTCTAAGATTGCGGCCCTGTTTATGGTGCCGGTGCTGGCCTTGTGTCTTGTGGCGTGCTCGGCACCTGGCGGCAATGCGAGCGAATCTGCGAGCTCCGATCCTAAGATCGCAGAACTCACTGCGCAGAAGCCGGCCAATGCCGACGAGGCCGCCGAGCTGTATGCGAAGCTCATGCAGAAGGAGAACGAGATCTTTTCGAGTGATAACGCGCTGTGGGAAAAGGTATTCAATGCGGCAAATAAAGACTCGGCAATGATTGAGGACGGCAGCAATTACGGCGATTTCCTGCTCAAGACCATCGACGGCGCCAAGGATGAGTTCACGGCGGATGAGCTCAAGACGCTCAAGGCCGGTGCACAGCAGATCAAGGAGATCGAGGACAAGCTCGAGAGCCTGGAGAAGGAGTTCCCCGGCTGTGGAAGCACGCCGAGTGCAGGCGAGAGCGTCGACGCTTCGACCGCTGGCATGACGGCTGGTGCCAATGCTTCGAACGAGGCGACGAAGTTCCCCAGCTTTACGGGCAAGGACCTGGATGGCAACGACGTGAACAGCGACGAGCTGTTCTCTAAGAACAAGGTCACCGTCATGAACTTCTGGTTCACTACTTGCAAGCCGTGCGTGGGCGAGCTGGGCGATCTTGAGAAACTGAATCAGGAGCTTGCCAAGAAGGGCGGCCAGGTCGTGGGCGTCAATTCCTTTACGCTCGATGGCAACAAGGGCGAGATTGCAGATGCCAAGGACGTGCTGAGCAAGAAGGGCGTGACGTATAAGAACATCTGGTTCAAGTCGGATAGCGAGGCCGGTAAGTTCACGTCAAATTTGTTCTCGTTCCCGACAACGTATGTCATCGATCAGAATGGCAACATCGTAGGGGAGCCCATCGTGGGAGCCATCAGCTCCGCCGAGCAGCGCGCTGCACTCAACAAACTTATCGACCAGGCGATTGCGAATAGCGAGCAGTAGAAAACGCGTAAAGCATGGCGATGATCGTGCACCGCTGTGCGAAGTAGTCCGCTACCTTTCAAGATAAGCTCCACCATATAGAGGTCCCGCTCGGGACCTCTTCTTTTGGGCGCCGTCCCGTTCGTTTTTTGGCGCGGTTTGTTACATTCCTCACTGGCGTCGGCAAAAAATGGGGATAGAGTAGGACAAACGCGTCGAATACGAACGGCGGAGGAGAGCGGGCAGGGTGCCTGCGCAGGAGAGGTTGCCGTCCATGCTGGAGCTCAAAGGTATTTGCAAAAGGTACGTTACGCAGTCGTTTACGCAGGTGGCGCTCGACAGCGTGAGCCTGTCTTTTCGCGATAACGAGTTCGTGGCCATTCTGGGTCCCTCGGGTTCGGGCAAAACCACGATGCTCAACGTTATCGGCGGACTCGAC
>CABUGR010000190.1 GCA_902491135.1 uncultured Collinsella sp.
CCGTCGGAAAACATCTGCTGTCTTTGGGGGTCTATCTATGCTGTACGAGTTTTGTGCCGAGAACTTTGAGCGGGTGCCGGCGGCTATCGATGCCGGTGCAAAGCGCATCGAGCTGTGCGACAACCTTGCCGTTGGTGGCACCACGCCTTCTGCCGGCGTTATCAGCGCTACAGTCAGCTATGCTCACGAGCATGACGCGCGAGTGATGTGCATGATTCGCCCGCGTGGCGGTGACTTTCATTACAACCAAGACGAGCTGCGCATGATGGAGATGGACCTGGGCCTTGCCGTAAGCGCCGGCGTTGACGGCCTGGTCTTTGGCTGCTGCAAGCCCTGCGCTGGCGGATGGGCGCTCGACGAGCTTACGTTGGGCGCCCTCGTGATGGCTGTGGGCTGCGCAACCGAGGAGTGCAAGCGCGGGCCCATCGATATCACCTTCCACATGGCGTTTGACCAGCTCTCGCTCGAGGCTCAGCTCGATGCCATTGACACACTCGCCGACTGCGGCATCACGCGCATCCTGACGCATGGTGGCGCTGCTGGAACGCTGATCGAGGACAACTTCGAAAACCTGGCCCGCTTGATCGAGTATGCGGGCGACCGCTTGACCATCCTTCCCGGCGGCGGCATTTCCACGGTCAACCGCGATACCGTGGCGGCGGCACTGGGCGTCTCCGAGCTCCACGGCACCAAGATTGTGCCGCTGGAGGTATAACCCGTGGCGCTGGTATTTGACGTTCGGCAGGCGAACGGTAAGCCCGACGACAACCGTCGTCCCGGCACCGCGTGCCCCTTTTGCGATACAGAAGGGCTCACCGACATCATTCGCCGTGATGGCGATTGCATTTGGCTCGAGAATAAGTTCAAGACCCTGCGCGCCACCCGTCAAACCGTGCTGATCGAGTCGGCCGATCACGATGCCGACCTGGTGACCTATGAGCCGGATGAACTCCACCATGTGATGCGGTTTGCCCTGGGTTGCTGGCAGCAGATGATCGATTCACAGCAGTATCGAAGCGTGCTCATGTACAAGAACAAGGGTCCGCTCTCGGGCGGTAGTCTCGTTCATCCGCACATGCAGATTGTGGGTTTGGAGCAGGAGGACGGCTATGCGGCGCTGACCTCAGCCAACTTAGAAGGCATCAATGTCTGGCAACAGGGGAGGATCTCGGTCAACATCTCAACCGAACCCATCATGGGGTTCTTTGAGATCAACGTTTCAGCCCCGCAGGGAATCGCTGCCAGCGATGACACGAGAGACCAAGCCGAGGCGGATCTTTTCGCCGATGCGATCCAGGTAGCTCTGCGCTATATCCTGAACGAGCACCACGGCGGTCGCGCGGAGTCGTACAACTTGTTTTTCTACCACCTGGGCGGCCGGACCATTGCCAAGGCGCTGCCACGTTGGGTGGTATCGCCCTACTTTGTGGGCTATCGTTTGGCCCAGGTCAATGCCGAGACCACGCTCGATACCGATGCTGAGCGCCTGCGTGTGCATCTGGAAACGCTCGCGTAGCAAGGCGAGTGCCTGCGAAAAGCGTGCTGCCTAGCGTGCCATCGCGTCGCGGCCGGCCTCGACACGCTTGCGCTGGGCGGCGCGCTCCTCGCCGGTCAGCCGCTCAAAGAGGTGCCCGATAAGCGAGGCGAGCACCTGCTGAAACAACGTTCCGCACATGACGGGAAACACAACTTCGCCCGGAAAGTATTGCGTGGCGATGACGGCGCCCGAAGAGATGTTACGCATGCCGCAGGTAAAGCACATGGTAGTCGTCTCGCTATATGGCAGATGCAATGCACGGGCGACCAGAAAACCGACGACAAAGCCGCTGATGGCGAAGGTCAAAATAAAGAGGGCGACTTCCAGGCGCACCGCGTTCATGTGCAGCACGTACTCGCTCATGGCGGTGGAGTTGGAGGCGATAACGCCCATCATCATGAATTTGCAGGCGGGCGAGAGCGCGGGGGAGAGCTTCTCGTGTCCCCATCCACGCGTGAGCTCGTTGATCACGATGCCGAGCACGGCGGGGATGGCGATCATAAAGGCCATGTCTTGCATCATGCTCGGCACATCGATCGAGACGGTGGCACCCAGCAAGAGCTTAAGCGTGAGCGGAATCGTCACAGGGGAGATAACCGAGGACGTCAGGATGATGGTGAGTGCGAGCGGGCCGTTGCCGCCGAACATGCTGATCCACATAAAAGCGGTGACGGCCACGGGCACGCTGTACTCGAGCACGATGCCGCAGACAAGGTTGGGGTTGGAGCCAAAGAAGAGTGACCCTATGGCATACGCCGCGATGGGAATAAGCACTGCCGAGACCAGCAGCGCCAGAATCAGGTGCAGCGGACGGTGGAACACCTCGGCTACCTGGTGAAAGGTGTTGCTGAGCGCGCCCTGAAGCGTCATAAAGGCGAAGAGGGCGGGAACAATGGGCTTGAGCACGCCGATCTGCTGGGGAAAGAGCACTCCGAGCGCCACGCAAATCGGAACGATGATCTGCATATGCCCCGCGAGGAACTTTCCCAGTCCAGCCCATTGCTTCATATGTCCCGTGACTCCCTTTATCCGCGAACTCGTTTGTATGGATATGCTAGACGCTCGTATGCGTCCGTGCGGCTGAAACGCTCGATTATTTCGAGGCCATTACCGCCATCGTTTGCCGAAACCGCGGCGCACCGCGGCGTTTTGCGTCCGTGCCGCACGGTATAATAAATCCGTTCAACAGATCTGCCTGCCGAAGCGGGCATACACAGAGGACTCATCGCTATGAACCGTGAGAGGTATCGCGGCGACCTGCCCCTATCGGGGGTGGGCGCCTATGTCATCGCTTAAGACGACGCATCGCTGGGCGGTCGCTCGGCAAAACCCCGAGCTCGAAAAGGAGCTTTCGGCTGGCCTGGGCATACCCGGGCTGGTGGCGCGCATTATGGTTGCGCACGGCATTACATCCATCGAGGAAGGCCAACTGTTTTTGACGCCTTCGCTCGATCGCGACTGGGCGGACCCGCTCGTTATTCCGGGCATGGCGGTCGTCGCCGACCGCGTTGAGCGCGCTGTTCGCAGTCACGAGCGCATCGCCGTCTTTGGCGATTTTGACGTCGACGGCATAACGTCGACTTGTCTGTTGACCGAGGCGCTGCGGATGTTTGGCGCCAATGTCACACCGTTTATCCCGCACCGCTTTGACGAGGGGTACGGCCTGTCGCGTGCGGCGCTCGACCGCGTCAACGAGCTCGCCCAACCCAACCTGATTGTGACCGTCGATAACGGTATTGCTGCCAAGGAAGAGGTCTCCTATCTGGAGAGCCTGGGGATCGATTTGGTGGTCACGGACCATCACGAGCCTTCCGACCAGGTGCCGCAGGGCGTGCCCCTGACCGACCCCAAGCTCGAGGACGAGGGTCCCTCGCGCGAGCTTGCCGGT
>CABUGR010000191.1 GCA_902491135.1 uncultured Collinsella sp.
GAGCACCTGCGCAGCCTTTTCACGCGCCCATGCATCGATGTCGCGAAGCTGCTCAAACGAATCGACCGCCTGCATATCGTGGGCATCCATGCAGGATTCCACAATGCGATCGATATCGGTAAAGCTGCAGCCATCGTGCAGGAAGGCATCGACGGCGACCTCGTTGGCGGCATTGAGCACGCACGGCATGGTGCCACCCGTCTTGCCGGCGCGTTCGGCCAGTGCCAGACAGCGGAAGGTATCCATGTCGGCAGCATCAAACGTGAGCTGCCCCAGCTCGCGGAAATCGATACGAGGCGCCGGGGTATCCCAACGCTCGGGATACGAGAACGCGAACTGGATGGGAATACGCATGTCGGAAGCACCGAGATGCGCCATCACGGAGCCGTCGGCGAACTCGACCATAGAGTGAATCTTAGACTGACGCTGCACGACCACGTTAATGAAATCGAGGTCGCAGTTAAACAGATGCATGGCCTCAATGCGCTCCAGACCCTTGTTCATGAGGGTGGCGGAGTCGATGGTGATCTTGGCACCCATGGCCCACGTGGGATGTGCGAGGGCATCGGCACGCGTCACGCGGTCGAGCTCGTCGCGGGTGCGGCCAAAGAACGGACCGCCCGAGCAGGTGAGCCAAATACAATGAGCCTCGCGTGGGTTCTCCCCCAGATAGCACTGGTAGATGGCGGAGTGCTCAGAGTCGACTGGAATAAGCTGGCCCGGTTGCGCCAACGGCATAAGCAAGTCGCCGCCGACGACGAGGGACTCCTTGTTGGCAAGGGCAAGGCGCTTATTTGAGGTTAAGGCCGCATGGCTCGCCTCGAGACCGGCGGCACCCACAATAGCGACAAGCACGCAGTCGACATCGTCGCGACACGCAAGCTCGCAAACCGCCTGCGCGCCAACGCCGAGCTTCGTTCCCTCGGGCAACTCCTGCAGCACGGCGTCATCGCCATGAGCGACATCGGCCACGGCAACCGCCGAAACCGAGAACTCGCGGGCAGCGGCAACAAGCTCGGAGGTACTGGAGTTAACGGACAGCGCCGTCACCTGCAGGCGATCGGCATGCTGGCAGCACACATCGAGCGCCTGGGTACCGATAGAGCCCGTACAACCCAGAATGGCAACGCGAAGGCGTCCATCGGAGCCATACGTCGTCTGGAAGGACATTACAGCACGCCTCCGATCATCAGCATCAGCTGCGCGGTGATGCAGCCGAAGATAAGCGAATCGCTACGATCGAGCATGCCGCCGTGGCCCGGGATAAGGTTACCGGAATCCTTAACGCCCACACCGCGCTTGATGCGCGACTCGATAAGGTCGCCGATAACGCCCAAAATGGACACGACCACGCCGCACAGCAGCGCATAGGGCAGGCTGAGCTTGTAGAAGTGCGTCGCCCACAGGATGAGCCAAATCAAAACCGAGCCCAGGATGCCGCCGACAAACCCCTCCCAGCTCTTTTTGGGAGAGATCTTGGGAACCATCTTGTGTTTACCGATACGGCTGCCCACGATGTAGGCAAACGAATCGGAGACCCAAAGGGACGCACAAACGCCCACCGAAAGCAGGGCGCCGGCAAAACCGGGCACGGCATCGCGCAGCAGCACGATAGCCGACAGCATAAAGCCAGTGTAGATGGGACCCATGAGCGTCACGGCCACATCAGAGATGCGGGTACGCGGCGACCAGACATACCAAATGCCCACAGCGAGCATCAGGGCAAAAAGCAGGGCATTCAGCAACATCGAATCGCCCAACGCCGACAGCGGAAAGAGTACGGCGGCAGCGATACCCATGCGCTCGTTAGCCATCTTGCCATCGAGCCTCGTCATACGGAAAAACTCATAGCAGCACAGACCGCTCATGACAGAAACAAAGATGGCCGTGGGCACAATACCCAAAACCAAGCACAAGATAAAGACAACGGCGTAGACGATACCGGCAGCGGCACGGGTAATAAAGCCCGCCAGCCACGAACCGGTGCCGCTCTTCGCTGCAGGCGCTCCCGCAGTGGCAGCTTTGCGCGCAGGCGTCTTGGGAGCAGATGCCTTGGGACGATCGGACACGATTAAGCCTCCTCGGTCTTGCTCAGTCCACCAAACCTACGGTCACGGCCCTGATAGGCCAAAATGGCGTCGACAAGGCCCCAACGATCAAAGTCGGGCCAATAGGTATCGGTGACGTAGAACTCTGAATAAGCCACCTGCCACAGCAGGTAGTTCGAAAGGCGAAGCTCACCAGAGGTGCGAATCACAAGCTCAGGATCGGGTAGGCCGGCGGTATAGAGGTGGGAAGCCACCATGTCGTCATCAATTGCGCCGGGATCGATCTTACCGGCGGCAGCGTCGAGTGCGATCTGACGGACAGCGCGGGTAATCTCGGCACGCGCGCCGTAGTTGACGGCAAGCGCCAGCGTCATGCCGGTGTGATTGGCGCACTCGGCAAGACCGCGTTCAAAAACGTCACGGGTCTTCTTGGGCAGCGCGGAAATGTCACCCAAAAAGATAACGCGCACGTTTTCGCGCTTCAGAAGCGGCAGCTCGTCGATAAACGTCTTGGCAAACAGGTGCATCAAGACGTTGACCTCATGCTGCGGGCGGTTCCAGTTTTCGGTAGAAAACGCATAGGCAGAAAACACGTCGACGCCCAGACGCACGCAGGCGGTAATAATCTCGCGAAGGGAGACGATACCCGCCTTGTGGCCCTCGGTGCGTGCAAGACCGCGCGATGTGGCCCAACGACCGTTGCCGTCCATGATGCACGAGATATGGTGCGGAATGTTATTGAGGTCAAGGTCGGAAAAACCGACGCCCGCAGGGGCGTCGGCAAAGTACTCGACCAGTTTATGCTCGTCGTATTGCACCTTAGATCTCCATGACCTCGGCTTCTTTTTCCTTCAGAAGCTCCTCGACCTTGGCGACATACTCATCAGTGTGCTTCTGGACCTTGGCCTGCTCGCGACGGACATCGTCCTCGGTGAGCTCCTCATCGCGCTCGAGCTTGTTGTTGAAGTCGCGACGGATGTTACGGATAGACACCTTGGCCTGCTCGGCGTACTCGCGGCACTCCTTGACGAGCTCGCGACGGCGCTCCTCAGTGGGAGCCGGGAACGGAAGACGAACGACGGTGCCATCGGAGTTGGGGGTAATACCCAGATCGGAAGCGCCGATGGCCTTGACGATAGCGTTGATGAGCGCCTTGTCCCACGGCTCGATGAGCAGCATGTGGGCCTCGGGGGTCTTGACGGCGGCAACCTGCGTGACCGGCGTGGGAACACCGTAATAATCAACGGTGATGTCAGACAGAATGTTAGCGTTGGCTCGGCCGGTACGGACCTTGGAGAAGTTATGCTTGAGGGACTCGAGCGACTTGTCCATGTGGGCGGTGATG
>CABUGR010000192.1 GCA_902491135.1 uncultured Collinsella sp.
CGATCCCGACCAGATTACCGAGGACCTCAAGCAGAACCCGTGGGTCTCGGGCGTGGATGTCCAGCGTCAGTTCCCGCATACGCTCATCATTACGCCGATGGAGCGCAAGGTCATCGCAATTGCCTATATCAGCTCCGATGACCTTGCCTGGGCCATCGGGGATGATGACACCTGGATCGCCCCGCTGTCGACGTCGGTCGAAGTTGACGACCAGGGCAACGTCATCACGACAGGGCAGGGCTCAAATACCCTGACCGGCATTGATGCCGCACTGGCGCTCGCTAAGCACTATGGCGCGGTGTTGTTGACTGATGTCTCGGCGGATGTCGCTCCGGTTTCCGGCCAGGCAGTGAGCTCCAAGGCCGTTAAGGCTGGCTTGGATTATGTGTGTGGTTTTTCGAGCGAGTTCTTGGGACAAGTCAAGGATATTTCCACGCCTTCGGTCGAAGCCATCTCGGCAAACCTCAATAACGGCATTGAGGTGTCGCTGGGCGATTCGAACGATATCGTCAAGAAGGAGCGCGTAGTCACCAAGCTGCTTTCGCAGGTAGAGGGCGTAACGTATATCAATGTGCGCTCTCCGGGTAACTACACATTTAGGAATGCTCCGACCTCGTAGCGCTGGTTGATGCTTTGTTGAGGGGCCATACCACGCCGTTTATCTGGTTTGTTTGGTTTTCACGGTCAATTATTTGACTGATACGTTCATAATGTGCAACCATAATACGGTTTACCTTTGCATTTACTTTCAACCTGAAGGTTAATGTGCGCAGGGGTCGACCCATGCTATGGCTATAACCTTTGTTCGGAGGACCGACATGCACGAGACAGAGATCAACAACTACCTTGCCGTCATTAAGGTGGTCGGCGTCGGCGGCGGCGGTACCAACGCGGTCAATCGAATGATCGAAGAGGGCATCCGCGGCGTCGAGTTTGTTGCCATCAACACCGATGCTCAGGCACTCGCGATCTCTGATGCCGATATCAAGGTGCACATCGGCACCGACCTTACCCGCGGCCTGGGCGCCGGCGCCAACCCCGAGGTTGGCCGCAAGGCTGCCGATGAGTCCCGCGACGACATTGCCGAGGCGCTCGCTGGCGCCGATATGGTGTTCATCACCTGCGGCGAGGGCGGTGGCACCGGTACCGGCGCTGCTCCTATCGTTGCCGATATCGCGATGAACGAGGTCGGCGCACTGACCGTCGCCGTCGTGACCAAGCCCTTCACCTTCGAGGGCCGCAAGCGCAAGAAGAGCGCCGAGGAGGGCATCAAGACCCTCTCCGATTGCGTCGATACCATGATTGTCATCCCCAACGATAAGCTGCTTGACATCGCCGAGAAGAAGACCACTATGCTCGAGGCCTTTGCGATTGCCGATGGCGTCCTTTCCCAGGGCACCCAGGGCATCACCGACCTCATCACCGTCCCCGGTATCATCAACCTGGACTTCGCCGATGTTAAGACCATCATGAAGCAGGCCGGTACCGCCATGATGGGTATCGGTACCTCTTCTGGGGATACCCGTGCCGTCGACGCAGCCCAGCAGGCCATCTCCAGCCCGCTGCTCGAGAGCTCCATCGATGGTGCCACACGCGTGCTGCTCTCCATCGCCGGTTCCAAGGACCTGGGCATCCAGGAGATCAGCGACGCCGCCGACGTTGTCGCCAACGCCGTCGACCCCGAGGCCAACATCATCTTCGGTACCGTTGTCGACGAGTCCCTGGGCGATCAGGTGCGTATCACCGTCATCGCTACGGGCTTCTCCGACTCCAACGTCAACCGTCAGGATGAGCTCTTTGCCGCTCAGCAGTCTCAGAGCAAGGCCGCTGCTTCCGCTGAGCCGCAGCGCACCGCTCCGGCCACCAGCCCGGCTCAGGCCGCTCCGACCCGCAACGTCGGTGGCACCGAGCTTCCTAACTTCGGCAACGATCAGTTCGAGCTTCCCGACTTCCTGAAGCGCGGTAGCTTCTAAGTCGTTCTTTGCATTGTTGTGCACAGGGGCGTGTCCGTATGGACGCGCCCTTTTTATTTCGACTTTGTAAACTAGAACCTCCAATCTCTTTACGTTCCCTTTACGATTGCCTCCAGCGCAGCAGGTATCCTTTTAGAGAAGTATGACAGCCGTATAAACGCGGGCTGTAGCGGCGATGCCGCGGTACTTGTGTTATTAGGAGGCTTTAGTATGGCAGCACGTGCGGACAAAGTTTCGCGTGTCGACCATGATGGAGTTACGTTGGTGGAGGGCGCGACATCCGATGTTCGCTTTGCCTTCACCGAGCGCGCCGGTGGCGTTTCCGAAGATGCGTACTCCTCACTCAACTTGGGCTCGCATGTTGGCGATGACCCCTTTGCCGTTCAAGAAAATCGTCGCCGCGCACTCGAGGCCTTGGGTGCCGCCGAGTGCGAGCACAACCTGCTTGTTCCCAATCAAGTACACGGTGACCATGTCGTGACGGTGACCTCGAACGGTGCCGATGATCTCGAGAACATTCGCGAGCAGATTGCCGAGGGCTGTGATGCCATCGTCTGCACGGCCCGTGAGGTGCCCGTGATGCTCTGCTTTGCCGATTGCGTTCCCGTGGTGCTGGTGGCTCCCGGCGGCTTTGCCGTGGTGCATTCTGGCTGGAAGGGTACGATTGCGCGCATTTCCGCCAAGGCGTGCCAAACGCTCTGTAAGACGGCTGGCTGCAAGTCGGACGACATCTCTGCCTACATTGGGCCCCATATCCTGGGCGACGAGTACGAGGTGTCCCAGGAACTCATGGATCGCTTTGCCGCCGAGTTCGCGTGCATCGATGCCTCCGCTTCTCGTATGCTCGATCTTTCCGCCGCCATTCGCGAGGCGCTGATGGACGCCGGCGTCGAGGCGAGCAGCATTGTGGACACCAAGCTTTCCACCGTTCGTCAGAACGACCGCTTTTATTCCTACCGCAACGAGGGCGGCACCTGTGGGCGCCATGCTGCGATCGGCGTGATGCTATGAGAAAGATCGCATCGGTCCTGAGTGCTGCAGTGCTTACGCTCACGCTGTGTGCTTGCTCCTCGGGATCTTCCACATCTTCTATTACCGTGGCCGGCTCGACCACGTGCCTTCCCATTGCCGAGATCGCGGCCGAGGGCTTTAAGGAAGAGACCGGCATCGATGTGCTCGTCTCCGGCCTTGGCTCCTCTGCGGGTATCGAGGCCGTCAGCAACGGCACGGCCGACATCGCCAGCTCGTCTCGTGGCCTCAATGCCGACGAACAAGACCTTGGCCTGGCCCCGATCGTAATCGCGCACGACGGCATCGCAGTCATCGTGAACGACGACAACCCCGTCGATAACCTCTCGACCGAGCAGCTCCGCGATATCTACGCCGGCAAGATTACCAATTGGAAAGAGGTCGGTGGC